>NZ_CP032125.1:350000-505000 GCF_003544895.1 Profundibacter amoris | reverse complement strand
AGATCACCGGCAGCGGCCCCACTATATAGAGGGGCCATGCCGGAACCCGTTTCAGACCGGTGTTTATGCGCTGCGTGATGGTCATTCTAATGGTTCTCTACCAGATCCATTCCGGCGTAAAGGCTGGCAACCTCTTCTTCATATCCGTTGAATTTCAGCGTCGGCTTGCGGCGGGCAAACAACCCGCCCCCGACAGGGCGTTCCGTGGCCTGTGACCAGCGCGGGTGGCTGACTTCGGGGTTCACATTGCTATAGAAGCCGTATTCATCCGGCCCGATTTCATTCCATGTGGTTTTGGGCTGTTTGTCGGTCAGGGTGATCCGCACGATCGACTTGATGGATTTATAGCCGTATTTCCACGGCACCACCAAACGGATCGGCGCACCATTCTGCTTGGGCATCTCTTCCCCGTACAGGCCGGTTGCCAGAATGGTCAACGGGTGCATTGCCTCGTCCAGCCGTAGTCCTTCGCGATAGGGCCAGTCCAGCAATTGGCGTTTCTGGGCTGTCATTTCACTGGGCCGATGCAGCGTTTCAAAGGCCACATATTTCGCGCCGGACTGGACCCCGACCCGATCCAGAACCGTCTTTAACTCGAACCCGATCCAGGGGATCACCATCGACCAGGTTTCCACACAGCGGTGCCGGTAGATCCGCTCTTCCATATTGACCACCTTCAAAATGGCCCCCAGATCGTATTTGCCCGGCCGATCCACCAGCCCGTCAATCTTGATCGCCCAAGGGTCCACCGTCAGCGCGTCGGCATAACTGGAGGGGTCCGACTTGCCGGTGCCGAATTCATAGAAGTTGTTGTAGGTGGTGATGTCCTCGAAACTGCTTGGCTCCATCTCGGTTGAATACCCGCTTTTGGCCGCATCGATTTTGGCCAGCGCCGGACCGGCAATGGACCCGAAGGCCGCAGCCCCTGCCCCGGCAATCAACTGGCGCCGGTTCACAAAGGTTTCATGCGGGGTGATGTCCGAATATTTCAGATCAGTTTTAAAGCGATATACCATTTCCAGCCTTTATCCTTGGTTTCCTACAGCATCACCTAAGATGTCCTAACGCCAAAGCCAAAACAAATTGGCTCACGAAACTGTTTGGTTTTTGTAACGTGGGAAAATTTCGTCCATTGGCTTGCTGGTGCCATCCGCCTGTACGATCCGCACATGCCTGCGCCGCATCTGGCGCGGTTCGGGCACGCCGACCGAATGGGCGATAGTTTCCACCTCTTTGGTCAGGCATTTGGCGTAATGGGCAACCTTTATATACTTGTCCTCGATCACCAGCCCCTTTTGCAGGCCGGGATCATGGGTGGTGATGCCGGTGGGACAGGTATTGCGATTACATTTCAGCGCCTGAATACAGCCCAGACTGAACATGAACCCGCGCGCCGAGGTGATGAAATCCGCCCCCGCGCACAGCGCCCAGGCCACATCACCGGGGTTGACCAGCTTGCCGCTGGCCACAATGCGGATGCGATCTTTCAATCCGCATTCATCACGCAGGTTCACCACCAGCGGCAATGCTTCGCGGATCGGCATGCCGACCAGATCAATCAGGGGCATCGGGGCCGCCCCCGTTCCGCCTTCGCCGCCATCAATGGTGATGAAATCCGGCGCATCCTTCTCGCGGTCCCTGATCAGGGCGAACAACTCCTTGAACGGCGCAAGCGAGCCGACAACGGTTTTGAACCCCACCGGCTTGCCCGTCACCTCGCGCACATGCGCGACCATATCCAGCAGATCGCCAAAATCATCCACCCCGTCATGGCGGTTGGGGGACAGGCTTGCTTTGCCTGCCTTGATCCCGCGAATGGCGGCGATTTCTTCGGTCACCTTTTCGGCGGGCAATATCCCGCCCTTGCCCGGCTTGGCGCCCTGCGCCAGTTTGATTTCGAACATCTTCACCTGATCATGCGCCGCCACTTCGCGCAGCTTGTCATCGCACAGATTGCCATCCTGATCCCGCACCCCGTAGCGCGCGGTGCCGATCTGGAACACCACATCACAGCCACCGGCCAGATGATAAGGCCCAGATGATAAGGCGACAAGCCCCCTTCACCGGTGTTCATCCAGACACCCGCCTTGGCCGCGCCTTTGCTCAGCGCCTCGACCGCGGGGGCAGAAAGGGCGCCAAAACTCATACCGGAAATATTGACGATCGATTTGGCAACATAAGGCGCACGTGCGGACGGGCCGATCTGCATCGGGTCGGTTTTGGCAAACTGGTCCTCGAGCGGCGGAAAGGCGGCGTTCACGAATATGGGCGTCCCCACCACCGACAGGTTGCGGGTCGAGCCAAAGGCCACGGTATTGCCATGCCCGTCCGCCGCGCCGCCAATCCATTCCCGCTGGGCGCGGTTGAACGGCATTTCCTCGCGATCCATGGCAAAGAAATACTGGCGGAAAAATTCCCCAAGCTGGCTGAACAGCCCGCGAAACCGCCCGATCACCGGATAGTTCCGCCGCACAGCATCACCCTTTTGCAACCGGTCGATTACAAACAGCACCAGCCCCAGCAGCACCAGCACGCCGGTAATAAACACAAACAGCAATGCCAAAGACTGCATCGCATAGCCGGCCCAACTCATGAAATTCATATTCAAATCCTTTTATATATTTTTGACATCTGCGCCGCGATGGCTAAAGTCCCCTCCAAAATGCGCAAAAGCCCCCGTCATAGGCAAGTCACCTTTTCGCGGGGTATAAATGAACAGGAAGGATCCCGATGTTTCACCGTCTGATTGCCCCGCTATTGGCCACCCTTATTGCCGCGCCGGTCTGGGCGGACGAGGCAATCACCTATACCTCGCCCGACGATTTCGACGATACCGTGTTTTCGGTCGAAAGCGCCATCCTTGACGCCGGTCTGGTGATTGACCTGACCAGCCATACAGGCGATATGCTGGAACGCACCCGCCCTGTGACCGGTTCGGATGTGGTGCTGTTTGAAAATGCCGACATCTTCAGCTTCTGCTCGGCCACCCTGTCGCGCAAGGTGATGGAGGCGGACATTATGAATATCGTTCACTGCCCTTACCGGATTTTCGTGATGCAGCAGGGTGGGTCGGATCAGGTGATCGTCGGGTTCAAAGCCATGCCCGAGGGTGTGATGAAAGAGGTTCAGGCCCTGTTGGACGGTATCGTCAAGGACGCACTGGGGTTATAAGAGATTTCAAGCGCTCCGCGCGGGGATATTTATGGAACGATAATATGAACACCCCCTCCCCCCTGACCATCGACTTTACCTCGGGTGCCATCGCCCACCGGCTGCGGTTCGGCGGCGGGCGCGGTCAGGCGTTGCCGCGGGCCGTGGGGATGAAGGGCGGCAAGACGCCTGATGTGGTGGACGCCACCGCCGGATTGGGGCGTGATGCGTTTTTGCTGGCGTCACTGGGGGCGCAGGTGACGATGATCGAGCGATCCGAACAGATGCACGCGCTTTTGGCGGACGCCTTGGCGCGGGCGGCGGACAGCGACGTGGCCGGGATTGTCGCCCGCATGACCCTGCTGCATGGCGACGCCAAAGACCTGTTGCCCGACCTTGCCCCCAAAGTGGTGCTGGTCGATCCGATGCACCCTGAACGAAACAAGTCGGCTTTGGTCAAAAAGGAAATGCGGCTGATACGGCAGATCGTGGGGGTGGATTCAGACGCGCCTGCATTGATGAAGGTGGCACTGGGCTGCGCGCGCAAACGGGTGGTGCTGAAATGGCCGCAAAAGGCGGATTTGATGGAGGGGCTGCCCAAGCCCTCGCACCAGATCACGGGGAAATCGACGCGGTATGATGTGTTTATGGTGGGGTGAAATCTATTTTAACTTTGAAAGGCTTTTCACACCCTCAACCAATGAAGCAGAGACGACCTTTATAATATTCGGGTCGAAACTCTCAGTTTCGTGCTTGCTACCCCCATCAGACTGGCCAAAAATACGCTCACAAATTTGCGCCTTGAGCCTTTTTTGATCCTCTTCACTCAAAGATGCCAAAAACGGATCAATAGCTTTCACCTCTAGGGCAAACCAACGCATTTTCTGTTCATTGTTTCTATGGAAATTCGACTGCTTGGATGCGTATACCGCAGCTGCCAGTAATATCCCTGTCAACGACACTGAAGTTGCAATTTCCTCCCAGTCAATACCATTTTCACCTAATGCGTTTATGCCAAGCCACAGCTTGAAGGCTAGCCATGCAGCGGCAGCACCTAAAAGAGCAAAGGCCCCCAGCCGCCATTTATTTGCTGCCGCGCCCTCGTCATCAGCCGTACTTTTGTATCCGCCCGCCACCCCATCAGTCGCGACGAGGCCATGAATATCTAGAATAGCATTATGTTTCGAGATAGCATCTTTTTTATACTCATCAATTTTTGCTTTGAATTGAGCAATAAGATTTCCGAGTTTTTCATCAGTAGATTTGGTGAACGCACTGAACCATTCAGAAAATTCTTTCTCACGCTGAATTTGCGTAGCGGAAAACTCTTCAGCCCTTGACGTTTGGCTAACTGTAAACTCACCTTGCCATGTGTTCAACCTGTCTTTGTGCACGTTCTTCAAATCAGTCATTTCTGTGACTAACTCATCTTGGCTCTTCGTAATTTCCTGAAGCTTAGATATTTGGCCCTTCAGCGTTTCATCGAATTCACTGGATTTAGCGTCAACAGCCTTGCAAAATTCATCAAATGCTTTCTCAACAGGTTTTGTTATTCTTGTTGTTTTTTTACCGTTTGAGAAAATAGCAAGCTGGTAAAATACATGAATTTGACTGTTGATATGATTATTCGCGGCCTGCAAATAAGTAACGGCAGGGTTACTATGGTATGCTTGTAGTTGATTCCAAAATTGCGGTTGCCGCAAATGTCCATTAATTTGATTTAGCAATGCGATCGGCGCAATTTCTTTATCGATCTGTTCCAGCGCAGAATCCAATAAATCTAAAGCTTTCTCCAATCTGCGCTTTTCGATTGCCACATCGCTATCAGGACTATCTACCTTTACCTTAAGAAAATCTCGAATCCCTTCTAGGGTCGCATGTATTGGGTTGTTATCAAATTCATCTTCCCAACGGGTCATAGCCACCTGCAATCAATTTTGTTTAGCACCTCACCGAGGTTTTAAGTGAAACCGCACAACAATTCCACAACTTTTAGTAGCGCAGATAAATTCAATTATGAGAACCGATAATTACTTAAAACGCCCCGCGTCACCACGGGGCGTTTCCATTTTCCCAACCGGCCGGATTAGCTGATCACCAATCCGTCCTCGTTCGCTGTCACCTTGACGGTTGCGCCATCCAGCACCTCGCCCGCCAACAGCTTTTCAGCCAGCGGATCCTGTAGATAGTGCTGGATCACCCGCTTCAGCGGCCTTGCGCCATAGACAGGGTCATAGCCTTTGTCGCCCAGCCATTTCTTGGCCGCGTCGTCCACTTCCAGCGCGATCTTGCGAACCGCCAGACGTTTGGCCAGCAAGCCAAGCTGGATATCGACGATCCCCGTCATATCCTCGCGGGCCAGACGGTCAAAGATCACGATCTCGTCCAGACGGTTCAGGAATTCGGGGCGGAAATGTGCCCGCACCGCTTCCATCACCTGATCCTTGGCTTCCGAGGCATCCGAGCCTTCGGGCAGTTCGCTCAGCGCCTGCGAGCCAAGGTTCGACGTCAGAATGATCAGCGTCTGCTTGAAGTCCACCGTGCGGCCCTGCCCGTCGGTCAGCACACCATCGTCCAGAACCTGCAACAGCACGTTGAAGACATCCGGATGCGCCTTTTCGACCTCGTCGAACAGGATCACCTGATAGGGCTTGCGCCGCACCGCTTCGGTCAGAACGCCGCCTTCGTCATAGCCGACATAGCCCGGAGGGGCACCGATCAGGCGCGCGACCGAGTGCTTCTCCATGAACTCGGACATATCAATGCGCACCATGGCGTGTTCGTCGTCGAACAGATATTCGGCCAACGCCTTGGTCAGCTCGGTTTTACCCACGCCGGTCGGCCCAAGGAACAGGAAGCTGCCAAGTGGCCGGTTCGGATCATTCAATCCGGCACGCGCCCGACGGACCGAGTTGGCAACAGCCGTCACGGCCTGTTTCTGGCCGATCACCCGTTTGCCGATCTCTTCTTCCATCTTCAGCAGTTTGTCGCGCTCGCCTTCCAGCATCTTGGATGTCGGAATACCGGTCCAGCGTTCGACCACCTGCGCGATCTGCTCGGGACGCACCGCTTCCTCGACCATCACATCGGATTCCCGTTGCTCGGCCTCTTTCAGCTTGGCTTCCAGACCCGGGATAACCGAATAGGACAGCTCGCCGGCCCGTGTCAGATCCCCCTCGCGCTTGGCGATTTCCAGTTCTGCACGCGCTTGCTCCAGTTGCTCTTTCAACTCGCGAACCGATGCCAGCTTGGCACGCTCGGCCTGCCATTTGGCCGTCATCTCGGCGGACCGTTCCATCAGCTCGGCCAGCTCTTTTTCCAGCGTTTCCAACCGGTCCTTGCTGGCGGCGTCATCCTCTTTCTTCAGGGCTTCGGCCTCGATCTGCTTTTGCATGATCTCGCGGTCCAGCGCGTCCAGTTCTTCGGGCTTGCTGTCCACTTCCATACGCAGGCGCGATGCGGCCTCGTCCATCAGGTCAATCGCCTTGTCCGGCAGGAACCGGTCGGTGATATAGCGATGGCTAAGCGTTGCTGCGGCCACAAGGGCAGCATCGGAAATCCGCACACCGTGGTGCAGTTCGTATTTCTCCTTGATGCCCCGCAGGATCGAAATCGTATCCTCGACCGTCGGCTCCTCGACCAGCACCGGCTGGAAACGCCGCGCCAAGGCCGCGTCTTTTTCGACGTGCTTGCGGTATTCGTCCAGCGTGGTGGCGCCAACGCAGTGCAATTCACCCCGTGCCAGCGCGGGTTTCAGCAGGTTCGAGGCATCCATTGCGCCATCACCCTTGCCCGCGCCGATCAGCGTGTGCATTTCGTCGATGAACAGGATGATTTCCCCCGCGGCCGATGTGACCTCATTCAGAACAGCCTTCAGCCGTTCCTCGAATTCGCCACGGTATTTCGCACCGGCAATCAGCGAGCCCATGTCCAGTGACAGCAGTTTCTTGTCCTGAAGACTTTCAGGCACATCACCATTGATGATCCTCAGCGCCAGACCTTCGACGATCGCGGTTTTACCCACGCCCGGTTCACCAATCAGCACAGGATTGTTTTTGGTGCGACGGCTGAGAACCTGCATCGTGCGGCGGATTTCCTCGTCCCGCCCGATGATCGGGTCGATCTTGCCTTCGGCGGCGCGTTCGGTCAGGTCGATCGCGTATTTCTTCAGCGCGTCATACCCTTCCTCGGCTGTGGCCGTATCGGCTGTGCGCCCCTTGCGCACATCATTGATCGCCTCGTTCAGTTTCTGGGCCGTAACCGCACCGGCATCCAGCGCGTCCTTGGCTTTGGATTTCACCATCGCCAACGCCATCAGAATGCGTTCCACCGGAACAAAACTGTCGCCTGCTTTCTTGGCGATTTTCTGGGCTTCGTCCAGCACCTTGGCGGTCTGGCTGTCCAGATACACCTGTCCGGTGTCACCCGTCACCTTGGGCAGTTTTTCCAAAGCGGCATCCACCGCTTCGACCACCCGTTCGGGCGCGCCACCAGCGGCACGGATCAGGTTGCTTGCCAGCCCCTGATCATCGTCCATCAATGCCTTCAGCAGATGTTCCGGCGCAAGTTTCTGATGATCCTCGCGCATTGCAATTGTCTGGGCCGCCTGAATAAAACCGCGCGACCGTTCGGTGAACTTTTCCATGTCCATCCGTATTCTCCTTTTCTAAAGCGTCCGAAGGATTTGACCGCCCGGAAATCGGCACCGTCATAGTCGGACCTCACACCCGATGTGGCCACTGAAACCACAGGTTTCAAGCCTCGTCCGGCCATTTTTTCGCCACAATCTATACTTGAACTGTCGTTTTGATCATACCCTAAAAGGCATGTATGCCCCGGCCTTTTATTTCCCTAGATATCCGGTATCGAAATAACGAGTGAGTCGAGTAAATGAACATCGTTGAAACCCGTGTACAGAATATTCGCCCCGCCCCCGAAGGGCGCCGGATGTTGGGCAGTGTGACTTTTTTCATCAGCGGTGGGTTGGGCGCACGCTGCGATATCGTAAATTACGATTGCAGCTGCGCCATCCCGACTGGGGAAAATTCCAGTGAGCGTATGGCGCTGATCAAACTGGGTCTGAAAAACGACGCAATGCGACAGGCGCGCCGGATGCCGGAAATCCGGTCCGGTCAGGAAACACTGGAAATGCTAACCCCCAGCGAACAAACCGCTGCTTGACAGGGGACCAATCGCAGGCCACCTAAGGCGCAAACCCGTTGTTATACAGGATATGCGCCATGCAAAACCCCACGGACCGCCTGATCGTTGCCCTTGATGTGCCAGATGCCCTTGCAGGGCTGAAACTGGCGGATGATCTGGGCGACAATGTTTCCTTTTACAAAATCGGTTTGGGTATGCTGACCGGCGGTGGGCTGGCATTGGCCAATGAATTGAAACAGGAACGCGGCAAGCGGATTTTTCTGGATATGAAACTGTTCGACATCGGCGCCACCGTGGAAACCGCGGTGCGCGGGCTGGCGCAGTTCGATCTGGATTTCCTGACCGTGCATGGTGATCCGCACGTCGTTAAAGCCGCCAAAGAGGGTGCCGCGGGCAAGGATATGAAAATCCTTGCGGTCACCATCCTGACCTCGCTGGATCGGGGGGATCTGGATGATTGCTGTATCAAATCGGGTGATGTGCAATCGCTGGTGCTGGAACGCGCAGCCAAGGCACTGGACGCTGGCGCCGACGGGGTTATTGCCTCGCCGCAAGAGGCTGCATTGATCCGCGCCCTACCCCAATCCGAAGGCAAACTGATCGTCACCCCCGGCGTGCGTCCGGCTGGTAGCGCATTGGGCGACCAGAAACGTGTTGCCACACCGGTGCAGGCAATTACAGATGGGGCCGATCATATCGTTGTCGGCCGCCCGATCTGGCAGGCCAAAGACCCGCGCGGTATGGCGCAGATGATACAGGGCCAGCTTGCCCGACTCTGACCCACTGATTGCTTAACAGCCCCCTGTTTACCCGTTTCGGGCAACAAACCCGCAAATGTGGTATGTCTTTGTGCGATTTTCGCAGCAAAGGAGCAAAGGCACATGCAATCGGGCAAAGATCAGGAAAAAGAAAACCAGCTGGTGCAGTCCTTTTTGTTTGTTCGTCAGGCGATTGGCCTGTTGGGGCTGGCCCTGCCCGTGGTTTTGCTGGGATCAACGCTGTTCGGGGTCAAAATGCAGACATCTATCAGCGGGTTCTATTATACCCAGATGGGGGATGTTCTGGTGGGCACCATGTGCGCCATCGGGGTGTTTTTGCTTAGCTACAAGGGCTATCGCAACCGGCCGGGCGAACGGCTGTCCGACAGGATCACCGCACGGATCGCCGGAGTCAGCGCAATCGGCATTGCCCTGTTTCCTGTAGGACTGGAAAATGCCTGCGGAGTTTGCAACGACACCGGCTTTACCTTTCACCCGTCGCTGATCCACTATGTTTTTGCCGGTATATTCTTTGCCGGCCTCGCGGTGTTCAGCATCGTGCTGTTCACCCGTTGCGACAGGACAGAAAAGCACAAAATCGTCTGGACCCGCCGCAACCGCTTTTATGTAGGCTGCGGAATTGTGATCATCATGGCGATCATCGCCTTGGTGATCTATTTCCTGCAACCGGACAAACAAGCCAGCCGTGATAGTTACAACTACCTGTTCCTGTGGGAATCCGTTGGCGTTTTCGCCTTTGCCGCCTCGTGGCTGGCAAAAGGCCGAGCCCTGCAGGGACTCGGCCGGTTGTTTAACAAACTGCGCAGATAATCAGTCGTTGATATCCACGTCCTTGCTATAGGTTTTCACCTTTTCGCGGTTCACGCCGAACACCATGCGCATCACCAGCCATGAGGCCACCGAAACAACGGCGAAAAACACCAGCGTGTAAGGCAGGGTTGCCGAAAAAAACGCCACACCGCCCCCGAAATACAGGAACCCGCCGGTGACAAAGGCGCCGATGGCGAACCCCAGCAGGATAAACGTTGGCGCCAGTACTTCCATAATTCCCAGAATCAGCCCTCCGGCCATCCAAAGCCACCATGTTGTCCACATTATGCTCTTCCTTTCAGCATTTTGAAGGCGTCGCCAAAGGCGTCCACAATATTGCTTGGCATCAAAATGGTCTGTTTGCCGGTCCCTTTGCCGATTTCCATCATCGCCTCGACCTGTTTCAGGGCAACCTGATACTGCGCCGATTCAATGCCGTGCTCTTTAATAGCCTGCGCCACAACTTCGGTTGCATAGGCCTCGGCGTCCGCTGAAATTCGACGCGCTTTGGCTTTTTGCTCGGCTGCATATAGCTCGGCGTCCGCATTCAACTCGACAGATCGCTTGGTACCCTCGGCCTCGGTCACTTGGGCACGGCGTGCGCGTTCCGCGTTCAATTGCTGCAACATCGCTTCGCGGGTGGCATTGTCCAGATTGACGTCCAGAATTTCGGCACGGGTCACTTCGATACCCCAGTCATCCACCGCATCCGCCACCTGATGCTTGATCTTGGCAATCAGTTGCTGGCGGTTGGACTGCACTTCGTCCAGCTCCATCTCGCCAATACCCGAGCGCACAATGCCCGCAACCGTGGTGGAAATCGCGCCATCCACATCGCGGATTCGGTAAACCGTCTTTTCCGGCTCCAGAATCCGGTAAAACACACTGGTTTCCACCTGCACCAGCACGTTGTCGCTGGTGATTGCATCCTGCGAATGGATGGGCAACTGGCGTTCCAGCACCGAAACCTTGTGGCGCACGCGGTCCAGAAACGGCACGATCACATTGATCCCCGGCCCCAGCACCGTGCGCAAACGGCCAAACCGTTCCACCACATATTTTTCCGATTGCGGCACAATTCGAACTGCCTTGAACAGTGCAATAATAATCAGCGCTGCCAGCACCAGCAAAACGATGTTTCCGCCCAGCAATTGGTTGAAAAGCTCTTCAATATTCAATGGCTCACCCTTTCTATTCATTTAATAAATCCCTTCTGACCTGAGCCTATATATGGGGATGATTCAGCCTAAAGAAAAGAGAAACCGCCACGAAATCGCTTTTTTCGGACATTCCGCAAAACGGCCATATGCAAGCAGCAGGCAAATCATATAGTCTATGGACAGCATATTTTGCCCTTTGACCGGACCCGTTCCATGCCCGCCCTTTGCCGTGATTGCATGACCCAGTTTGACAGCGGCCCCCGCTGTCCGCAATGTCACAGCCCGCGGGTTCTGGAACACCCCGAACTGTTCAACCTGTCGATCGCGCATATGGATTGCGATGCCTTCTATGCCTCGGTTGAAAAGCGTGACAATCCCGATCTGCGTGACAAACCCGTGATCATCGGGTCACGCCACCCGCGCAGCGTGGTGTCCACTGCCTGCTATATCGCCCGCATTAAAGGGGTGCGATCCGCGATGCCGATGTTTCAGGCGCTGAAACTTTGCCCCGATGCCGTGGTCGTGCCGGGCCGGATGGAAGTTTACGCCCAGGCCTCGCGCGATATCCGCAAACTGATGGACGAGCTGACCCCCTCGATCGAACCCCTGTCGCTGGACGAGGCGTTCCTTGACATGACTGGCACCGCCAAACTGCACCACGCGCCCCCTGCGGTGATGCTGGCACGGCTGGTCAAACGGATGGAGGATGAACTGGGTCTGTCCGGCTCTGTCGGGCTGTCACACAACAAATTTCTGGCCAAGGTGGCCTCCGATCTGGACAAACCGCGTGGCTTTTCGGTGATTGGCAAGGCCGAGACCGAAAGCTTTTTGCAAAACAAACCCGTGCGGATGATCTGGGGCGTTGGCAAGGCGATGCAGGCTTCATTAGAGGGCGCCGGCATCCGCACCTTTGACGATCTTCTACGCTGGGACCACAAGGAGCTGGGCGCGCGGTTCGGCTCGATGGGGGATCGGCTGTGGCATCTGGCGCGGGGGCAGGATGTGCGCCGCGTGTCCGCTCATGCACCGGTGAAAAGCATTTCCAAGGAAACCACTTTTTCCACCGACACGTCCGATTTAAAGGTGCTGGATGGCCATATCTTCCGGCTGTCCGAACAGGTGGCTGACCGCGCCAAGGCCAAGGGGCAGGCTGGCCGCATTGTCACCCTGAAACTGAAACGTGCCGATCACACGCAACTTAGCCGCCGCACCAGCCTGTATGACCCGACCCAGATGGCCGACCGCATTTACCGAACAGCCCGCGATGTGATGGCAAGCGTTGGCGATGAAGGCCCCTACCGCCTGATTGGGGTCGGTATCAGTGACCTTTCCCCCGCCGACACAGCCGACCTTGCGGTTGACCTGCTGGATCCGGATGCTGCCAAACGCGCCGCCGCAGAACGGGCCACCGACAGTATCCGGCAGAAATTCGGGCGCGATGCGATCAAAAAGGGCCGCGCCCTGCGCCCGAAATGATTCAAGTTTTAATCGCCCCGTGAATTTTCATCCCCTGTTAAGCCACTCAACCTTATGATTCTGACAAATGGCCCGGATTTATCCGGTTACGTGCAAACCCATAGAGAACAGGATTCATATGATGCCCGACAACAATCTGGTCAAACAAATCAATGATGCCATCGGGGCCCACGGCAGTTGGAAAATCAAACTGCGCACCGCGATCAACAAGGGGCAAAGCACCCAGAGTGTCGAGGATGTTCGCTGCGATGATAAATGTGCGTTCGGGAAATGGCTGCATGGGTCGGAAATTGACCCGCAAACCCGTAATGGCGTTCCCTACAGTGTTATCAAACGGCTTCATGCAGAATTTCATATCTGTGCCGCCGATGTTCTGAAACGGGCGACCAGCGGGGATACATCAGGCGCCGTTGAACTTCTGGAAGGGGATTTTTCGGCCAAGTCGGAAAAACTGGTGCGCGGATTGCGTAAATGGAAAAATGAATCCGCAGTTGTGTAAGGGTTACTCTGCGGCCAATGGTTGTTCACGCCGCCCTATTTCCGATATTTCACTGGCGATAGACGCGATCATCTTTTGAAAGCTGCGGAAATTGGCGTTTGGCCGGATCAGCTTTTCGTTCATATACAGGGAGCGGTCAATCTCGATCTGCACTGCATGCCGGTTCAGGGACGGGCGGCCATAGTGTTGCGCGACATATGCCCCAGCAAATGGCATATTGCGCACAACAGTCAGACCCGCGGCAACAAATGCCGCCTCGATCCGATCCACAATATCGCTATTTGCAGCAGCCCCATACCGGTCCCCCAACACAACTTCGGCCTTTGGGCCATTGCGCCGGTTAGTACTGTCTAAGGCCTCGTGCGGCATCGAGTGACAATCAATCAGCACCGCCTGACCAAACATCCTTAAGTTTTCCGCAACCAGCCCTTCAAGCGCATCATGGTATGGCTGCCAATATTGCGTCAGCCGCATATCCGCCTCGCGCTTTGGCAGTTTCCCGCGATATATGTGACGACCGCTGGAAACCACCCTCGGAATTACCCCCAACCCTGAGGCCACACGCGGATTAAGCCCCGAACGTGGCACCCCGTCGATCAACGCCGGATCCAGTTCATCACGGCTTCGGTTCAAATCCACAAAGGCCCGCGGTGCACACGCGGACAATAACGGCGCCCCAAAGGATGGCACATCCGAAAACAACAAATCGACAAAGGCATCTTCTGATGACCGTATTGTCAATTCATCCAGCACGGATTTTCGCAAGAACGCCCAAGGATAGCTGCGCCCGCTATGAGGCGAAGCAAATATCACACTTGTCGTGCGATTTTCCGGCAGTTCCAGTTGATATGTCGCCTTTGGCATTCCCTCTCCTGACACAACCTTTATAAACGGTTTCTTGTGTTTATCAAAAGCCCTTGATCAATCCTTCGACTCCTTTTATAGACCAGCAGACCGACGCGGTTCTGCCGCGTCCTATTCTTTTGGGACGTCAGGAATTGGTTGGCCATATGGGCGCTTAGCTCAGCGGTAGAGCACTTCGTTGACATCGAAGGGGTCACTGGTTCGATCCCAGTAGTGCCCACCATATGCCCCATAAGTCGGGGACCGGAATTGAAACAATGGCGCCGCTGCGCCGCGATACGAGGATGAGGTTATGAAAATTCGCAACTCTTTGCGTTCACTCAAAGGCCGCCATCGCGATTGCCGCATTGTGCGTCGCAAAGGCCGTGTTTATGTGATCAACAAAACAAACCCACGGTTCAAAGCCCGTCAGGGCTAAGCCAATCAGGTTTAACAAAAAAGGCCGCCGGGCATTTGCTCTGGCGGCCTTTTTTGTATCCGGGCGCCTTAACGGGCCGCCAGCAAGCGCACGATGGTTTGCTGCGTGACATATCCCGTCACCGGAATTTTCCGCGTCCGCTGGAACTTACGCACCGCGCGGCGGGTTTTGTCATCGAATTTTCCGTCAACCCGCCCGGGCTTCAGCCCCAGCTCTTGCAGTTTTTGTTCGACCAGCAGACGCACAATGCCGTTACCAGCCACCCGCGCCTCTTCTGCTTTGGCGCGGCGGATCTGGTCGCCATTTTCCGTATTCCCCTGCAATTCCGCACGCCTTGCCCTTGCTTCGGCCGCAAACACACCGCGGGGATAGACCCGCAGGTACCGGTTGTAAGCCTCGACCGTATCTTCCGACCGTACGCCATCCCAATAGTCCCGCTCGGCGGCAGCGGCCTCGGCACGCCGTTCTTCTTCAAACCGCTCGAGCCGTTGATGCGCGATATCGGAATACAACCCGTCGGGATAGCGTTTCAGATAGGCCCGCAACCCATCCTCGGTTCCGTCCCGTCCGGTGCGTCGCCAGTAACTTGCATCCAGCCGGTCCTGCTCCTCTTGGCGTTTGCGCGCCTCTTCTTCCAGTTCGCGCGACCGGACATCGGCTGCGGCTTGCAATGCCGAAATCTGGTTGCCGGTCAGATATCCATACCCGTCAATCCCGCGCGATTTCTGCCATGCGCCGATTGCTGCCCGTGATCCGCGGCCAAAGACCCCGTCAATCCCGCGCGGATTGAAACCCAGAATTGACAGGTTTCGCTGGATTTGCCGCCGTTGCTCGCGGGTCAGTTTCAGGTTTGCCTCGGCCGCTTTGGCCAGCAATTCTGGCCGGGCACGCAAATCCCTGATTTCACGGCGCACCGTGTCGGCATAGCGGCCATTCGGATAACGGTTCAGATAGCTTTCCAGTGCGGCAACCGTACCGATTTCGCGCACCGCTTCCAGATACAGGTATTCAGCGTCCTGCGGTTGATCCGGCGCCTGGTTTGTCTCCGGCACAAAGGGAATGTGTTTGGCAATGAAACCATCCGCCGTTACCCCGCGCGGCGCATGTTCCAGCACGTCCGCGACAGATTTCCCCGGCTTTAGCAGATCGCCAGAAAGAAGCTGTAACAATCCGGTCATCGGCCCTTTGATAACAGTTACCCCCTGAGGGATTTCGGGCTCCCCCATTCCTGCTTTCAAACCGCCGCGGGCCTTTGCGTTGTCGCTTTGGCCGATCATAACAATCGCACCCCCCGGTTTTTGCCCGGCTGCCTGCAGAATTGCCCCGACAGACAATCCCGCTTGCCCGACTGAAAAAATGTCGGGATTGCGGGCATCGCTGGCCAACAGCCAGCTGTCGCGATCACCGGAAACAAAATGCCCGCCCAGCAGAACCACAACCCGATCGGCCGGTTCAAGGGCTGCATAGAATTTCGAGGCCAGAGTTATTTGTTCGGAGCGGTCCAGATCTTCGCCGGCAAATACCCGAAAACCTGCCGCCTCGAGGGCTTGCACGCCATCTTGGGTGAAATAGAAACCCCTTATCGCCGGCTGGTCCCGATAATCGCGGTTGCCGATCACCAGCGCAACGTCTTTGGCCAAAACAGGCATTGCCAGAATGCCCAAAGCAGCTGCAAGCGCCACCTGTTTAAGTTTCAACATCATGGCGCGTGCTCCTTCTATTCGCTATGGGATCAATCGTAACTTCGTTGATCTTCGATCACTAAACCATCATTTGGCAAGCTGCCTTTGGCAACCAGCACAATTTTGCCCTTCAGCTTTAGCGTATCTGCCATTGATATCCGATAACGGTCCGCATCCGTGGCGTCTGTTTCGACCATCACGGTCATCATATCCATCTCGCCCTCGCGGGTGGCAATGACGCGGGCGCGGGAAACTTCGTCGTGTTTGGCAACGAAATCGGCCACCTGTTCGGGGCGCACGAACATGCCTTTGATCTTGGTTGTTTGATCGGCGCGGCCCATCCAGCCCTTGATGCGCATATTCGTTCTGCCACAAGGGCTTATCCCCTCCATCACGGCAGACAGATCGCCCGTAGCAAAGCGGATCAGCGGGTAATCGGGGTTCAGGGTGGTAACGACAACTTCGCCCACATCCCCCGGTGCCACAGGGTTGCCCGTGCCCGGTGTGACGATCTCGACAATCACGCCTTCGTCAACGATCATGCCTTCCTGTGCCTGGCTTTCATAGGCAATATTGCCCAGATCGGCGGTTGCATAATTTTGCAGACACAGTATCCCGCGGTCGGCATATTCCTGCCGCAGCGAGGGGAAGAGCGCCCCGCCACCAACCGCCGCCCGCGAGATTTTCAGCGGCAGGCCCATGGCCTCCGCCTTGTCCAGAATCACTTTCAGATAATCCGGCGTGCCGGCATAGGCCGTCGCGCCCACATCATGCGCCGCGCGGGCCTGCAATTCGGTTTGTCCGGTTCCGGCGGGCAAGACTGCGGCACCAACCGCGCGCGCCCCTGATTCAAAGATCATGCCGGCGGGGGTCAGGTGATAGCCAAAACAGTTCTGGATAATGTCACCCTTGCCGATTCCGGCAGCGTGCAGGAAACGACCGATGCGCCACCAGTCACCGGATATGCGGCCGGGTTCATAGATCGGGCCGGGGGATTGGTGGATATGCTCGAATCCATCCGCCGAAATCGTGGTGAACCCGCCAAATGGCGCGTTGGCTGCCTGTGCCGAAACCAGTTCGGATTTGCGGATGACAGGAAGTGCGGCCAGATCGGCAACCGTAGTTACCGACGCCGAATCTACATCGCCCAACAGGGCGGCGATACCGGACGCTGTTTTGGCACGGGCAATTTGCTGTGGCAACGCTTTGGCCAGATCGGCGGCGCGTTGATCGGCAGATCGTGTTTCCAACTCGTCAAAATACTGCATATCCTCGCCCCGCATCAGCTTAGCCACCTCTTGCGACGACGATAGGAACGCACATCGCGGAATGATTTGCGCCCGTCGTCCGAAACGCCCAGATAGAATTCTTTCACGTCCGGATTTTCACGCAGATCGGCGGCAGGGCCATCCATCACCACGCGGCCGGATTCCAGAATATAGCCGTAATGCGAATAGCGCAGGGCCATATTTGTGTTCTGCTCGGCCAACAGGAAAGACACGCCTTCCTTTTCGTTGATCGATTTTACAATCTCGAAAATCTGTTCAACCAGCTGCGGCGCCAAACCCATCGAGGGTTCATCCAGCAGCACGGTTTCAGGGCGGCTCATCAGGGCGCGTCCCATAGCAACCATCTGTTGCTCGCCACCCGATGTGTAACCGGCCTGCGATTTGCGCCGTTCTTTCAGGCGCGGGAAATAATTGTAGACCATTTCAAGGTCGGCGTTGACCGCCCCCTTGCCGTCCTTGCGCGTATAGGCGCCGGTCAGCAGGTTTTCCTCGACGGTCAGATGTTCGAAACAATGGCGCCCCTCCATCACCTGAATGACACCACGGCGCACCATGTCGGAGGGGTTCAATTCGCTGGTGTCATTGCCACGATAGGTAATCGTGCCTTTGGTCACCTCGCCGCGTTCCGAGCGCAGCAGGTTTGATATTGCTTTCAGGGTGGTGGTTTTTCCCGCCCCGTTGCCGCCCATCAGCGCGGTGATGCCCCCCTTGGGGACCGACAGGCTGACGCCCTTCAGCACAAGGATTACATGGTTGTAGATCACCTCGATATTGTTGACCTCTAGCAGGGTCTCGTCTGTGTTGGCGGCGTCGAGCATTTTCTTTATCCCAAATGTTCAAACTGTTGCCCGGGCCACCAGATGGCCGCCCGGGCAGTTGGATTAGTTACACTCGCGCGGAGTGATGTTGTTTTCTTTGGCATAGGCCATAGAATCTTCATCAATCAGCGGCTGGATCACATCCATATCGGACGGACCAAAGTCGGAGATCAGCTTCCACTCTTTGGCGGCTGCATCCCACTGCTGAACCGCACCTGTGCCAGGGCCACCGTGGTTGGCGCAGGACACTTTGAACGACGGACCAAAGTTGGGCATACCCAGTTCGGCCATACGTTCCTCGGTGATTTCCAGCGCTTCCATACCGTCACGCATATCGGCTGCGGTGATCTGGGCTTTGCCGGACAGTTCCTGTGCCTTGCGTGTGGCTTCGGCAGCAAGCATCGCGGCATAAAGACCACGGTTATACAGCACTGTGCCGATCTGGTCGCCAGCCCCAGCTGCTTTGCCTGCATCCACAACATATTTCTGGATATCGGCAAATACCGGGAAATCACTGCCGACATTGTGGAAGGTCAAAGCCTTGTAGCCGTTTGCAGCTTCGCCAGCGGGCAGCACATCGTTTTCAGAACCGGACCACCAGATACCGATGAAGTTTTCCATCGGGAATTTGATGTTCACAGCTTCCTGAATGGCAACCTGGTTCATCACGCCCCAGCCCCACATCAGAACATAGTCGGGTTTTTCGCGGCGGATTTGCAGCCATTGCGATTTCTGCTCCTGACCGGGGTGGTCAACAGCCAGCAGGCTCAGCTCGAACCCGTGCTTTTTGGCCAGTTCTTCCAGCGTGCGGATCGGCTCTTTGCCGTAGGCCGAGTTGTGATAAAGCAGCGCAACTTTTTTGCCCTTGATGTCACCGCCGTTGATATCCAGCAGGTGGTTGATGGCCAATGATGCACCATTCCAGTAGTTGGCAGGGTAGTTGAATACATTGCTGAACACCTTGCCGTTTGCGGCAGATGTGCGACCATATCCCATGGTGTGCAACGGAATGCCGTCAGCTGTCACTTTGGGGATCAACTGATAGGTAATACCGGTCGACAGTGGCTGATACACCAGGGCGCCTTCGCCTTTGGTGGATTCATAGCATTCCACACCTTTTTCGGTGGAATAGCCGGTTTCACATTCGATCACCTTGGCTTTGACGCCGCCAATACCACTGTCACGCTCATTGAGCAGTGTGAAGTAATCGGCATAGCCATCGGCAAAAGGAATACCGCCAGCGGCATAGGCGCCAGTGCGATAAGACAGCGACGGATAGACCAGTTCGGCCATCGCCGGGGCTGCGGCCATAAGGGCCGACAGTGCCAGTGTTGCAAGTTTCAATTTCATTAGTTGTTCTCCTCCGTTGAAATTTAGTATTCTCGATTTATCCGGTGTCGGGGTTTTCCCGATCTGTTATGTCTGGTCGTTCCCTAGTGCGGGAATGGCCAAAGCCTTAGTTTTTCTTTTGCCACGCGCCATAGCTGGGCCAACCCGTGTGGCTCCAGAATAAGGAACGCGATAATCAGCGCCCCGACGATGACCAGCTGGAAATGCGCAGCCAGATCTGTAGGCCAGTTCATACCCCCGACCAGCACGTTTTTCAGCAGCACCGGCAGCAGCACCATAAAGGCCGCCCCTGCAAAAGAGCCAAAGATCGACCCCAGCCCACCAATAATTACCATAAACAGCACCAGAAAGGATTTGCTGATGCCAAAGGCTTCGCCGACTTCGGCAGCCCCCAGATAGACGGTGAACAGCAACGCGCCGGAAATGCCGATAAAAAACGATGACACGGCAAAGGCTGTCAGTTTTGCCTTCAGCGGGTTCACCCCGATGATTTCGGCGGCGATATCCATATCGCGGATCGCCATCCAGCTGCGTCCCATCGTGCCGCGGGTCAGGTTGCGAGCCACCCACGCGACGGCCACAACAAACACCAGACACATCAGATATTTTTCAACCGCCCCGACATTTGATCCGGCAACCACATAGCCCATAAAGCTCCGCTCGGGGGCACTGATCTGGCCTGTGGCTGAATAGTTATAAAACCACGGCACACGATTGAACAACCACACCAGAAAGAACTGTGCAGCCAACGTAGCGACCGCCAGATAAAACCCCTTGATGCGCAGTGACGGCAGTCCAAAGGCAACACCAACCAGCGCGGTAATACCACCCGCCAGCAGGATATGGATGATGATTGAAACCTCGGGGAAGGCCGTCATCAGCTTGTAGGAGGCAAAGGCCCCCACAGCCATAAAACCGCCGGTCCCAAGGCTTAGCTGCCCGCAATAGCCAATCAGGATGTTCAGCCCGATCGTCGCAATCGCATAGATCAAGAACGGCACGATCACCGCATTGGCCCAATAATCATTGATGATAAACGGCACCACGCCAAAGGCCACCACCAACAGGACGTAATAGGCCACGCGATCAAATTTGATCGGGAAGGTCTGGTTGTCCTTGGCGTAGGACGTTTTGAAATCGCCAGCTTCGCGGTACAGCATATCCTAAACCCTCTCGATAATCTTTTCGCCAAACAGCCCTTGGGGCCGAAAGACAAGGAACAGTAGCGCCAGCACATAGGCGAACCAGTTTTCTGTAGCGCCGCCCAGATAAGGCGCGCCGATCAGGAATTCGAACATCTTTTCGCCAACCCCGATGATCAACCCGCCGACAATCGCACCAGGGATCGAGGTAAAGCCACCCAGCATCAGCACCGGCAGGGCCTTAAGCGCGATCAGTGACAGCGAGAATTGAACGCCCGATTTGGACCCCCACATAATCCCTGCCACAAGCGCGACAAATCCGGCAATCGACCAAACAATCACCCAGATCGTGCGCAACGAAATCCCGACAGACAGCGCCGCCTGATGGTCATCCGCCACAGCTCGTAGTGCGCGACCGGTTTTGGTGTATTGCGAGAACAAAACAAGCGATGCCACCAACGCAATCGCCACAATCGCCGCGATAATGTCCAGCGAGTCCAGATAGAAGCCGTAAAAATCATCTCCGCCCAGAAACGCAGTATTGGATTCCACCCAGGCATTACCGCCCTGCGGAATGCCGATATCCAGTTTCTTGATCTCGGACCCCCACATCAGGTCGCCAACCCCTTCCATGAAATAGGCCAGACCAATTGTGGCCATAAACAAGATAATCGGCTCCTGATTGACCAGATGTTTCAGCACAAACCGTTCTACCAATATCGCAAACAGGACCATCACCAGCACAGTCAACAAAATCGCCAGCAGAGCAGGCAAATGCCAGCCAAAGGAATGCACATTGGTGCCAAAAATTGCGTTGATCAACGAGGCAAAGGGGATTTGGCCATTCTGGAAACCCACCAAAGTCAGGGCGGCAAACAGCGCCATAACGCCCTGAGCATAGTTGAAAATGCCCGACGCCTTGAAAATCAGAACAAAGCCCAGCGCCACCAGTGAATACATCACCCCGGCCATCAACCCGTTCAGGAAAACCTCGACGCCATAATAAAAACCAGCAGACATTATGCGCGCCCCCCTGTGTGAAAATCAATCATGGCTCACCCCCAGATAGGCATCAATCACTTCTTGGTTGGCCAACACCTCGGACGGTGTGCCATCGCCAATCTTTTTGCCGTAGTCCATCACCACCACGCGGTCGGAAATATCCATCACCACGCCCATGTCATGTTCGATCAGTGCAATCGTGGTGCCAAATTCGTCGTTCACATCCAGAATAAAGCGGGACATGTCCTCTTTTTCCTCGACGTTCATGCCGGCCATCGGTTCGTCCAGCAGCAGCAGTTTGGGTTCGGCGGCCAGAGCTCGGCCCAACTCAACCCGCTTTTGCAAACCATAGGGCAAGCGGCCCACAGGCGTTTTGCGGATTGCCTGAATTTCAAGGAAATCGATGATCTCCTCGACCTTGCGGCGGTGTTCTTCTTCTTCCCGTGCGGCCTTGCCCCACCAGATCGCTTGCGACAGCATCCCGGCCTTTATCTTGGTCAAACGGCCGGTCATGATGTTGTCCAGCGTGCTCATCCCTTTGAACAGCGCGATATTCTGGAAGGTCCGTGCAATCCCTTGTTCGGCCACCTGATAGGGGCGCATCGAGGGACGCTTTTTGCCGTGGAACCAGACCTCGCCTTCTTGCGGATGGTAAAACCCGCTGATCACATTCAGCATCGACGATTTGCCGGCGCCGTTGGGGCCGATGATGGCGCGGATTTCGCCCTCGTGAATATCGAAACTGATATCCTCGATCGCCACCACACCGCCAAAACGCAGGGTGATGTTTTTCATCTCCATGATGGTGCCACCGATCTGGCGCCCGTCATCGGTGACATAGCCCACCGTTGTATTTTCGGTCATCGTGTTCATTCTGCCGCCACCTTCTGCTTGACAGGCACCACCGCCACATCGCGTATTTCCAGCGTTGCACTGATCGACCCTTTGCGCCCGTCCTCGTAGGTCACTTCGGTTTCGGTGTAGATTTCCGATTTGCCGCCATAAAGCGCCTCCAGAAGGTCGTTGAATTTCTCGCCCACAATCTTGCGGCGCACCTTGCGGGTGCGGGTCATTTCGCCGTCATCGGCATCCAGTTCCTTGTGCAGGATCAGGAAGCGGTGCACCTGACAGCCCGACAGCATTTCATCCTGCGCCACCGATTTGTTCACCTCTTCGATATGCGCGGCAATGGTGTTGTAAACCTCGGGGTGGCCCGCCAGTTCCTGATAGGACCCATAGGCGACGTTGTTACGTTCGGCCCAGTTGCCCACCGCCGTCAGGTCAATATTGATAAAGGCCACGCAATATTCACGATCCGCACCGAACACCACGGATTCCAGAATGTCGGGATAGAATTTCAGCTTGTTTTCAACAAACTTGGGCGCAAACATGCCGCCATCGGCCATTTTGCCAACGTCCTTGGCCCGGTCGATGATCCGCAAATGCCCGCTGCTTTTCTCGATGAAACCGGCATCCCCCGTGGCGACCCAGCCGTCGGCATCCTTGGTGTCAGCGGTGCTTTCGGGGTTTTTATAGTATTCCTCGAACACACCGGGCGAGCGGTAGTAGATCTCGCCGTTGTCCTCGATTTTGATTTCCACATCGGGGGATGGCACGCCCACCGTATCGGCCCGCACTTCACCATCCGGCTGCTGGGTGATGAAAACGGTTGCTTCGGTCTGACCATACAACTGTTTCAGGTTGATCCCCAACGAGCGATAGAATTCAAACAGCTCCGGCCCGATCGCCTCGCCCGCCGTATAACCAACCCGCACGCGGCTAAGGCCCAGCGTGTTTTTCAGCGGACCATAAACGAACAGATTACCCAACTTGTAGCTAAGCCGGTCACCAAGGCTGACCTCTTTGCCATCCAGTATGGCCGGACCCACCTTGCGGGCCACGTCCATATATTTCTTGAACAGCCACTTCTTGAACCGGCCTGCGTCCTCCATCCGGATCATAACGCTGGTCAACTGCCCCTCAAAAAACCGCGGCGGTGCGAAATAGTAGGTCGGCCCGATTTCGCGCAAATCCGTCATCATCGTATCGGCAGATTCAGGGCAGTTCACACAGAACCCTGTCCAATAGGCCTGCCCGATCGAGAAAATAAAATCGCCCACCCATGCCATCGGCAAATAGGCCAGAACCTCTTCGCCCGGTTGCAGGTGGTCAAATTCACAGGAATTCTTCGAGGTTACGATCACGTTGCGGTTCGACAGCACAACGCCCTTGGGCTTGCCGGTCGTGCCGGATGTATACAGCATCACACAGGTGCTATCCATTTTCAGCCGTGCGGTGCGGGCCTGAAGTTCGGGCAGAAATTCCTCGCGGGCGGCACGGCCCTGATCCTGAATGTGGGAAAACTGGTGCAAACGACGGTGATCGTATTTGCGCAATCCGCGCGGATCGACATAGATCATATGTTCGAACTGGTGCAACTGGTCCTGCACCTCGATCACTTTATCGACCTGTTCCTGATCCTCGACCACGATGAACCGTGCGCCGCAATGACCCAGCACATAGGCCATCTCTTCGGCGTTTGCATCCTGATACAGCGGCACAGGGATCGCCCCGACCGATTGCGCCGCAACCATGGCCCAATAGAAATACGGACGATTGCGGCCAATGATGGCAACAAAGTCGCCTTCGTGAATACCAAGGTTCAAAAAGCCAAGCGCCAGCGCCTCGACCTCGCCAGCCACATCGCTCCAGTTCCAGCGCTGCCAGATACCGTACTCTTTTTCGCGATACGCTGCCTTGTCGCCAAACGTCGCCGCATTGCGTGCAAGCAGGGCCGGAATAGATTCCAGAACCGCGTCTGATTGTGCCAAGTTGTATCCTCCCCATCTGCCGGTTTTCCGGCAGCCCACCCGTAAACGGGCGATTCTCTATTTACCCCAGCGTGACTGTTTTTTCCTGCAGGTCAATTTTTTCCTGACTTTTGCGCAAACCTAACAAATTGTAACACCTCTTTCCCAAGCGCGGCTCGAATGCTAGCGATACGGGCGAAAGGATCATGTAAAATGGCGTCATCCAAAACCACCACCGAAAACCTGACCCGCGCCGGTCTGAACCTGATCCAGCAAGCGCTGTCGATCTATGATAGCGATCTGCGTTGCGTGCGGGTGAACCGCCCTTTCAAGGAAATGTTCGACCTGCCGGAAAACCTCTGCACCCCCGGGGCGCATTTTTCCGATACCATCCGGTTTCTGGCGGAGCGTGGCGAATATGGCGAAGTCGGGGATATTGACGAATTCGTCACCTCGCGGGTGGAACAAGCCCGCGCGTTTGAAGCCCACTACATGGAGCGCACCCGCGCCAACGGCTGCACCATTTCGATCGAGGGCAACCCCCTGCCCCAGGGCGGCTGGGTCACGGTTTACACCGACATCACCGCGATCAAGGATCAGGAAAAACTGCTGCGCGCCCGCTCGGAAGAACTGTCGGACCAACTGCTGGCCCATACCGAGCGCCTGTCGCAAACCAACCGCGAGCTGGCCGCCACCAACGCCGCACTGGAAGAGGCCAAACGCCAGCTGACGGAAATGGAAGCCCGCACGCGGATGACCACGGAAATGATGCCCGCCCACATCGCCCATGTCGATGCCGATGGCTATTACACCTATTCCAACCGCCGCCTGTCCTCGATCATCCCGTCGCGCCCCTCGAACATTCTGGGCCTGCACCTGTCACAGGCCTTGGGTGATTTCGCCTATGGTAAAATCCGCCCCTATTGCGACAAGGCCCGTCAGGGCGAAGCCAGCGTGTTCGAGTTCACCGACGATGAATCCAGCCGCCGCATCCGTGTGGCCTTTACCCCGGACCAGCGCACCGGTGACAAACGCGGCGTCTATATCCTGTCGATGGATGTGACCGAAGAGGCCCAGGCCCGCGCCGCGCTGGCCCAGACCCACAAACGCGAACTGGCGGCGCAACTGACCAGCGGCATGGCCCATGATTTCGCCAATCTGCTGACCATCATTCTGGGCATGCAAAGCCGCCTTGCCCGTATGGTGAAAGACGCGGAAGCCAAGGAACTGATCACCGCCACCCAATCCGCAGCACGCCGTGGCGGCACCCTGCTGAACCGCATCGCCGAAATGTCCGGCCCGCGCGAAATGCGGCCCAGGGCGGTGGACCTGTGCCGCTTTATGAACGACCTGAAGACCCTTGCCACCCCCACCCTGCCCGAAGGCGTAACACTGCAAACCCGCTGCACCGACATTGATACGCCTGTGCTGCTGGATGCCGGATCATTGCAGGATTCCCTGCTGAACCTGATCCTGAATGCCAAAGATGCCATCGGCAAAGAAACCGGCCAGATCACCCTGACCACCAAACCCGTGCGCGACACATGGCTGGAAATCACCGTCACCGACACCGGCGGAGGGTTCAGTGATGACGCGCTGGAACATGCGCTGGATCCGTTCTTTACCACCAAGGGCGGCGAAGGCTCGGGCCTGGGCCTGTCGATGGTCTATGATCTGACCAAACTGGCGGGCGGCCATATGACATTGGCCAATACTGGTAACGGCGCACAGATCACCCTGCGCCTGCCCCTGCGCCCCGCGGCACAGGAAACCACCCCGAAACTTGTGCTTCTGGTCGAGGATTCAGACGGCATCCGCGCCACCGTGCGCGAAATGCTGACCGACATGGGGCACCGCGTAATCGAAGCCACATCAGCCGAGGAAGGCATGGCGCTGGCCATGCTCGAAGGCGTCAATTTCGTGCTGTCCGATATTTCCCTGATCGGGGATATGACAGGGGTTGAAATGCTCGACACCCTGAAACAAAACGCCCTGAAGGCCAGCACCTGCCTGATGACATCCCTGCCGGCCGATCACCCCTTGCGCATTGATGCCGCCAAACGCTATCCGCTGATCCCGAAACCTTTCACAGCCGAAGATCTGGCCGCCTTCATGAACATGGACCCGCCCGCATGACCAAACCGCTTGTCACGATCCTTGATGACGAACCCGAAATCCGCCACATGCTGGCCGACGCCCTGCAAGAGGCCGGTTTCAGAACCGCCAGCTTCGCCCGCGCCACCGAATTCGAGGCCTCGCTGAAATCCACCTCCCCCGATGTCTGTCTTGTCGATCTGGGCCTGCCGGACAAGGACGGGCTGGCGCTGGTGCACCGTCTGGCGCTGGAATCCGGCGCCTCGATCATCATCATATCGGGCCGCGCACAGGTGCAGGACCGCGTCACGGGGCTGGAACTGGGGGCGGATGACTACATCATCAAACCCTTTGACCCGGCCGAAGTCGTCGCCCGCGTCCGCGCCCGCCTGCGCAGCGGCAAAACCGGCACCAAATCCGCCAACCGCGCTCGTTTCGAGGGCTGGACAGCCCTGTTCGACAGCTATGTTCTAGTTGACAGCGAGGGCTTTGAGACCCCTTTCAGCCATGCCGAAGGCGAAGTATTGCGCCTGTTTCTCGACAGCCCCAAGCGCCTGATTTCGCGGGCACAAATGCAGGAAACCCTTGGCGGAACCGCTGGCGAAAGCTTTGATCGCGCAATGGACGTGCGCATCTCGCGCCTGCGCACCAAACTGCGCGAAGACCCCAAAAACCCCCGCCTGATCAAAACCATCTACGGGGCCGGATATATCTTTCTGGGCGACGTGATCTGGGATTGATCTTCTTCTTGCCCGAAATACCTTTGGGGGGAATTGCCGTCAGGCAAGGGGGGCCGACAGCCCCCGTCCCCGAGCGTCAGCGAGATTAAAGAGCGTTGCGCCAGCAACTCCGTTAAATAACCCCATTGGCACCCTGCCCCGCTTCCTCTACAGATTTTCCCTGACAGATATGCAGGAGAATCCCCATGACACACCTCTGGGTCCGGGCCGAACAACGGCCGAATGAAGAACGCGTCGGGTTGACGCCCGAAGGGGCCAAAGCCCTGATCGACGCGGGCATTCGCGTCACCGTGGAAGAAAGCCATGTCCGTGCCATTCCGATTGACGGCTACATCGCCGCCGGTTGCGAAATCGCAGCAGAAAACACATGGCCCGACGCCCCGCTGGACGCGATCATCTTCGGTCTGAAAGAACTGCCCGAAGACGGCACCCCCCTGCCACACCGCCACATCCTGTTCGGCCACGCCTACAAGGGACAGCCAGCAGGGCGGATCCTGCTACAGCGGTTCAAGGCCGGTGGCGGCACACTGTATGATCTGGAATATCTGGTGGACGAGGATGGCCGCCGCGTCGCCGCCTTCGGCTACTGGGCCGGTTTTGCGGGTGCCGCCGTTTCACTGAAATGCTGGGCCGCGCAACAGCACGGCGAAGTCTGCGGCCCCGTCGGCGTCTACAAAGACAAAGACGCCCTGCTGGACGATCTGAAATCAACACTTGACGCCACAGGCGCCCAACGCCCCACCGCCATCGTCATCGGCGCCCTGGGTCGTGTTGGCTCGGGCGCATCCGACCTGTGCACGGCGATGGATGTTGCCACCACCAAATGGGACATGGCTGAAACCGCATCCGGTGGCCCCTTCCCCGAAATCCTGCAACATGACGTGTTCGTCAACAGCATCTTTGCCAGCCCCGGCACGCCGGTCTTTGTGCCCGAATCCGCCAAAACCGACCCGCGCAAACTGACCGTGATTGGTGATGTGGCTTGTGATCCCGACAGCGACTTTTCCCCGATCAAGGTTTACGATCACACCACCACATGGGACAAACCCGCCCTGCGCGTGGCCGACAACCCGCCGCTGGATGTCACCGCGATCGACAACCTGCCCTCGATGCTGCCAGTGGAATCCTCAGAAGAT
The DNA here is from genome assembly GCF_003544895.1 of Profundibacter amoris. GTDB lineage: Bacteria > Pseudomonadota > Alphaproteobacteria > Rhodobacterales > Rhodobacteraceae > Profundibacter > Profundibacter amoris. The sequence continues at coordinate 476,618 of NZ_CP032125.1, read as the reverse complement.
TACGCCGCGCAACTCTTGCCAAGCCTGCTGACCCTTGGCACTCTGGACACCGGAGTCTGGGGCCGCGCCAAGGCCACATTCGACACCCAAATCGCCAAATTGTAAGGGATCACGACTATGACAATCCACTGGTGCGGCACCGGCCTATCCGCCATCCCCGGCCTGCGACGCCTGATTGAGGCGGGCCATGAAGTCACCGTCTGGAACCGCACGGTTGAAAAAGCCGAAGACGAGGTTGGCGATCTGACCCGCCGCATCAATGCCTTCACCATCGAGGCCTTAAGCGCCGAAGTGCAATCCGGCGATGTGGTGGTGTCCATGCTGCCCGGTGACTGGCATGTGCCGCTGGCGGAACTCTGCGTCGAAAAGGGCGCGAATTTCGTCTCCTCCAGCTATATCGCGCCGGAATTGCGCGCGCTGGATACGGCCGCACGCGAAGCAGGCGTGGCGCTGGTGAACGAGGTGGGCCTTGACCCCGGTATTGATCACCTGATGGCGCATTGGCTGGTGGCCGATTACCTCGCCTCGCCAGCCTATGACGTTCACAACCATATCTCGTTCATCTCGTATTGCGGCGGGGTGCCCAAACACCCCAACCCGTTCCGCTATAAATTCAGCTGGTCGCCGCTCGGGGTGCTCAAGGCCCTGCGCTCGCCCTCAAAATCCATCCGTGATTACGCGCCGCTGGATGTCGCCCGCCCGTGGGACGCGATCACCAGCTACGCCGCCCCACTGCCGCAACCGGAAACCTTCGAGGTGTATCCGAACCGCGATTCCGTCCCCTTCATGGCGCAATACCACTTTGACCCCGCCTGGCAGGTCAAGGAATTCGTGCGCGGCACCCTGCGCCTGAACGGCTGGGCCGATGCGTGGTCCGATGTGTTCACCGAAATCGAAACCGCATCTGACGCCCGCCTAAAGGAAATGTCCGATCAGTTCTGGGCCGACAACGCCTATGGCGAGGATGACCCCGACCGCGTGATCATGTGCGTGGGGCTAAAGGCCGAGGCAAACGGCACCCCCGTCTACCACAAAACCTATGTGATGGACGCCTATGGTGACGCCCGCGGCACAGCCATGGCGCGGCTGGTTTCGGTGCCGATTTCACTGGCGGTCGAGGCCGTGCTGAACCGTCAAATCCCCGCTGGTGTATCAGCGGCACCGAGTGATCCCAAACTGGTGCAAAACTGGCTGGCCGAAGTGGACCGGCTGGCACAGCATTTGCAGGTTGTGGATCATCTGGGGTAGCGGCGGCCAGGGCTTTACAAAAACCCGTCTTCAACCTCTTCCACCGAATAGCCCAGCGCCTCAAGCCCGCTTTCCAGATAGTCGGGCAGCAGCGGGATCGCCAGCAGGTAGGATTCGGTCGGGCTTCTGGCTTCGGCCTTGGCGGTCTGGATTGCCTCTTCCAGTTCCGCCGCATCAAAGGTTTCCCGCCCGATCCACATCACCGCCACCAGTGATGCCTGTTCGTCACGGTTCATATCAGCGATATACTGCCTCAAAGACGCATCGAATTCGGCCTTGCCGTCGCGCTGGCGGGCGCGGACAATGACACGGGCAATTTTATTGGTGCTGATCTGAAGCATCGGTATTCCTATTTTACGAGTCGTATGACAGTTTGCCCCAAAACCCGCTGTGGTCAAAGCCTATTCCGTGGGTTTTCCAATCGGTAGCACATTTGGTACATCGGCCTCGGTTTCCGGTGCCAGCTCCTCGAAATCGAAATTGTCCAGCCGCGCGGCGCGTTTGCCCGCCCGTTCGGCTGCAATACCGATGCCGTCCAGATCGGCGCGGGCCTGATTGAAATGGGTGTCCAGCTTGCCCACCCGTTCAACCACCATTTCCACATCGCGGTGCAACTGGCGCAGGGTTTTGCGGATCGCACCCGCCTGTTCGCGCATCCGCGCATCTTTCAGGATCGCCCGCATGGTGGTCAGCGTGGCCATGCAGGTGGTCGGTGAAACGATCCACACATGCGCTTCGAACCCCTCGCGCACCAGTTCGGGGAAATTGGCGTGCAACTCGGCGTAAACGGCCTCGGACGGCAGGAACATCAGTGCCCCGTCTGCCGTTTCGCCCTCCAGAATATACTTCTCGGAGATCGCCTTGATATGCGCCTTGACCGATATGCGCATCATTTTTGCCGCCTCGTTCGCCTCCCAGTCATTGCTGGCGTTGCGCAGGGCCTCGTAGGCTTCCAGCGGGAATTTGCTGTCGATCACAATCGGGCCGGGCGGGTTGGGCAGATCAATCAGGCAATCGGCGCGTTTGCCGTTGCTCAGGGTGAATTGCAGCTTGTAGCTGTCCTTTGGCAGGGCCTTACTGACAATATCATTCAGCTGGATTTCCCCGAAGGCCCCGCGGGTTTGTTTGTTCGACAGGATGTCTTGCAGGCTTAGAACGTCGCCCGACAGTTTCTCGATATTATCCTGCGCCTTGTCGATCGTCGCCAGCCGTTCCTGCAATTCCGTCAGGCTGCGAGTGGTTTTCACCGATGATCCGTATAGCGATTCCTGCATATTGGCCTGCACCTCGGCCAGCCGTTGTTCCAGCGTGTTCATCATCTGCGCCTGCGCCACGGCCTGCGTCTGGCTGACCGTTTGCAAGCCACCGGCCAGTTGCGATTGCCCGTCGGTCAGTGCCTGCACCCGCTGGCCCAGAAACCCCATCTGCTGCCCCAAAGGCTCAATCATTTTCACCGACCGGCCCGCGCGGCGCACCACCATGATCAGCAGGATGAACAACAGCAAAACAGCCGCAATCCCGGCTGCCGCAACATACGGCCACAGGTCGGCAAACATATCGTTCAAATCCCCAATTCCCGGCATCAGCGTCCAAACAACCTTTCGATATCTTTCAGTTTCAGTTCCACATAGGTGGGCCGCCCGTGGTTGCATTGGCCCGAATGGGGTGTCGCCTCCATTTCGCGCAGTAGGGCGTTCATTTCTTCGGCCTGCATCCGGCGACCTGACCGGATCGAGCCATGACAGGCCACACTGCTCAACACCGCTTCTAGTCGCGCCTGTACCGTCAGGCTGTCGCCCAGATCGGCCAGTTCGTCCAGAATATCGAGGATCATTCCCTTGGCGTTCACATTGCCCAGAATGGCAGGCGTTTCGCGCACCGCAATCGCGCCTGCACCAAAGGGTTCAACCACCAGCCCAAGTCGCGCTAGATCATCGGCCAATTCCAGCAGGCGTGCCGCGTCCCCTTCGGACAATTCCACGATTTCGGGGATCAGAAGGGCCTGCGAGGCCACCCCGCTATCCGCCATCTGCGCCTTTAGTTTCTCGTAAACCAGCCGTTCGTGCGCGGCGTGCTGATCGACAATCACCATGCCGTCTTTGGTTTGGGCGATGATGTAGTTTTCATGCACCTGCGCCCGTGCGGCGCCCAGCGGCAGGTCGGTTGGCGCATCTTCCTCGATCGGCGGCTCGAACCGTGCAGATGGCACAGCGGCCTCGGCAAAACCCGGCGTTTCCACCACGGGGGCCTGCATCTGGTAAGCCGTATTCAACGCCCCCTGCGACGGGCGGTCCATCTGGTAAACGCGCCCCGTGGGTTCCGGCCGGAACGCACCCAATGTCGCCCCCGCAACCGTGGTTGACGCCCGATGCCCCGAATCGGCCAATGCGTGACGCAGGGCCGATACAATCAGCCCGCGCGCGGTTCCCGGATCGCGGAAACGGACCTCGGATTTGGCGGGGTGGACGTTGACATCAACACGGTGCGGGTCACACTCCAAAAACAGCACCGCAGCCGGATGTCGGCCCCGTGACAGGAAATCGAAATAGGCCCCGCGCAACGCGCCGACCAGCAGTTTGTCGCGCACAGGGCGACCGTTGACGTAGAGGTATTGCATCACGGCTGACCCGCGTGAAAAGGTGGGCAGTGCTGCATATCCGGTCAGGGCAACCCCTTCGCGCTCGGCCTCGATCTTTAGTGCATTTTCGGCAAATTCAGCGCCCAACACTTGCCGCAAGCGCCCGTGCAGCGCATCAAACAGATCGCCGGTTTGCGCATCGGCGCGAAAGGTCAACCGCCCCTCGCCGCCACCCGACACATCGCGCAGGGTAAAGCTGACGAATGGTTCCGCCATGGCCAGCCGTTTCACCACATCGCCAATCGCCTGAACCTCGGCCCGATCCGTGCGAAGGAATTTCAGGCGCGCAGGCGTGGCATAGAACAAGTCACGCAGTTCAACCACCGTTCCACCGTTGATCGCGGCCGGTTTCACCGGCTCCATCTTGCCACCGGCCACACGGATCATCGCCCCTGCCTCACCGACCACCCGCGAGGTGATGGTCAAACGCCCGACAGCGCCCAGCGACGGCAGGGCCTCGCCGCGAAAACCGAATGTGTGGATGTTCAACAGGTCCGAGCCATCGATTTTGCTGGTGGCATGGCGCGACAGGGCAAGCGGCAGATCATCCGCGGCAATGCCGTACCCGTCATCCACCACACGGATCAGCGTTTTGCCGCCATCGGCATAGGATACATCAATCCGCCTGGCCCCGGCATCCAGCGCGTTTTCGATCAGCTCCTTCACCGCCGAGGCCGGACGTTCCACCACTTCACCCGCTGCAATGCGGTTGATTGCAGCGTCATCCAGTTGCCGGATAACAGGGCGTTTATCGCCTATATGGGGGGTAGAAGCGGGCATGCCACAATAATTAGCATACCCGCCCCCGATTCGACCACAGGGGTTATTGCTGTTGGGCTAACCTGTCCCGGACTTGATCCGGGACCTCGGGGAGGAGCATACAAGGTCCCGGATCAAGTCCGGGACAGCGCCTGATCCTACTCTGTGCTTTCCAGCCCTTCCGGCTGCCCGACCACGACAAAATGCAGATCATCGGGCCGCACCAGACGTTTGGCCACACGGGCAATATCCTCGAGCGTCACCGCATTTATTCTGTCGTTTCGGGTCTTGATATAGTCGATCGGCAAATCATCCATCTGCATCGCCACCAGAATATTCGCAATCGGCCCGTTTCCGTCAAACCGCAGCGGATAGGCGCCGGTCAGATAGGTTTTGGCCCCCTCCAGTTCCTCGGCCGTGACGCCGTTTTCCGCCATCTTGACCCATTCATCTTTGATCACCTGCACCGCCTGCGCCACACGGTCGTTGGCCGAAGCCACCCGTCCCATATACAACGCCGCAAAATCCTTGGGCAGCAGGTAGGTATAAACCCCGTAGGTCAATCCGCGTTTTTCGCGCACCTCTTCCATCAGGCGTGATTGCCGGCCGCTGCCACCCAGAATCGTGTTCATCACATAGGCGGCAAAGAAATCGGGATCATGGCGCTCAAGCCCTTCCTGCCCGAATGTCACCACCGATTGCGGCGTGTCGAACGGCACCACTGTGGTTCCGCCCTTTAACAGGAATGGCGCTTGTTCAGGCATATTGGCCCCGACGGCTGGCAAATCACCCAACAGGTTGTCCAGCAGTTTGCCCAGTTCCTCGGGCGTGATGTCGCCCACAGCACCCACATACATGCGGTCCCGTGCCATTACCGCATCCTTGGCTGCGAACAGATCGTCGCGGGTCAGGGCGGCAACGGATTCAAGCGTTCCGTTAATCGACGTCGCATAGGGATGATCGCCAAAGGCCAGGCGGTCAAAAGTGCTGCCGGAGATCGCGTCAGGATCCGTTTCGGCCGACTGGATTGCGGAAACAACCTGCGCCTTGACCCGTGTAATCGCATCTTCGTCGAAACGCGGTTCCTGCACGGCGGTGCGCAACAGGGCCAGCGCATCATTGCGGTTTTCGGTCAGGAACTGCGCCGAAACCGACATTGAATCATCGCTCACATCGAAACCGAAACTGGCCGCCAACCCTTCGGCAGCAGCGGCAAATTCCCGCGCGTCCCTGTCAGCGGCACCTTCTTCCAGCAAACCGGTCATCAGATTGATCGCCCCGCGCTTGCCTTTCGGGTCCAGACTGGCCCCGCCCAGAAAGCGGATTTCAAGGGCTGTGAAGGGGATCGAGTGCTCCTCGACCAGCCACGCGGTGATCCCCCCGGGCGAGGTCACCACCTGAATTTTGACTTCGGCCTGTGCAATCACCGAAAAGGTCAGCAGGGCGAAGAACGCCAGATAAATCCGTTTCATTGTTTCACCTCTGCTTTGGTCATGTCCCGTGCGGCCGGATTGGTCAGCCACGACGTGACCGCCTGCCTTTTGTCCTGCAACATTTTTGCGGCCTCTATCACTTCTTCGGGTGTCACATCCTGCAACACCTGCGGCCATGCCTTGATATCCTCCAGCGTCAGACCCGATGTCAGCGCAGCACCATAATCATTGGCCATCGCTTCCACATTGTCGCGCTGGTAAATCAGATCGGCCTTGATCTGCATCTTGATCCGCGTAAACTGATCCATATCCACGCCTTCCTCGATAAATTCGGCCACAGCCTTGTCCATCGCGGCTTCGCCTTCGGCCAAAGACACGCCTTCACTGGGCACAATCACCAGCCCGAAGGTGGTTTTGTCCAGCGACATCCCGTCGTAAAAAGCCGATGTATAAATCGCCTTTTGCGTTTCAAACTGCAACTTGCGCCCCAAAACCGATGTCTGCCCGTTGCCGCCCAGCAATTCCGACAACATGGTCAGTGCAGCGGCCTGTTTCTGATCCCCTGGATTGCGTTCGGGTGCCAGATAGGTGCGGATCACATAGGGCTGGGAAACCCGCGGATCGACATAGGTCAGGCGGCGTTCGGCCAGTTGCGGTGGTTCTTCTGTGCGGTGACGCGGCATTAACCCTTCTGTGGGGGCCAGCGGGCCGTAATGCTTTTTGGCCAGCTCCAGAACATTGGCGGGGTCCACATCACCCGCAACCACCAGAATGGCGTTGTTCGGGGCGTAAAACCGGCGGTAATAGGCCAGCGCATCTTCCAGCGACAGCTTTTCAACCTCGTGCTTCCAGCCGATGGTTGGTGTGCCGTAAGGGTGGTTCAGATACTGCGCCGCGCGGCGCTGTTCCCCGAACAGGGCATCAGGATTGTTTTCCACCCGCATGTTGCGTTCTTCAAGAATGACATCGCGTTCGGTGGCAATATCATCCACCGTCAGGCGCAAATCGCGCATCCGGTCGGCTTCCATCCTCATCACCAGATCCAGACGATCCGCCGCAACCCGCTGATAATATGCGGTATAATCCTGCGAGGTGAACGCATTATCCGAGCCACCATTGGCGGCCACGGTATCGGACAATTCACCGGCCTTCATGTCATCGGTGGCCTTGAACAGCAGATGTTCCAGAAAATGCGCCACGCCGGACACACCGGGTGTTTCATCGGCGGCACCGGCCCGATACCAGACCATATGCACAACCACAGGCGCGCGGTGATCCTCGATCACCACCACATCCATACCGTTGTCCAGAGTAAAGTTGCTGATCTCTTGTGCCCAGAGCGGGCGGATCAATAGCGTCAGGGCCACAAGGGCCAGACCGGGAATGCGCATTAGGGTCTCCGATGTAATTCGTGTTGGGCTAATCTATGCACCCTTACGCCCACCACAAGCCCCGCTAGCGGTATTGTGAGCGCATACTTACTGATATAGTTTGGGATCGGGCGGGGCCGAAGGTGTGCGTACGCCAAGGCGGCGGAACCGCTCCAGTTCACGGTGCTGGTCCAGCGATACTTTGCGATAAGCCTTAAGATAGACATTGATGTTGAACCAGCGTTCAAACACGCGCCCCTTGTGGTCGCGGCGATATTCAAGGTCTTCGGCGGCCAATGTCTGACGAATGGCTGCGTTTGAGCCGAATCGCCGCGCGTGGTTCACCAGCCCGCCATCACCACGTCCGATGTTGTTTGCACCCGTTGTCGCTACCCGCGCGGGGTTGCCGCCCAGCGCAGCCACGGCATCAGCTTTGGGTGTTGGATCGGTCAAGTTCGAGCCGCCCGGTGTCGGTGCGGGCAATTCGGCATCGAAATCTGGGGCTTCCAGCGGTTTTCCGGGCAAAATGGTAAATTCATCCGGTCCCGGGGTATTCGAGCGGATATGCATCAACTGCGGATCCTTGTTGCGCCCGCCACAGGCAGACAGCGCCATAACAGCGATCAAAGCGATGGCGGTAAAACCACGGGCCTTTGGCATTGATGTCTCCTTCACCTCTTACTGCGCTGTTTAACCGATCCAATCGGTGCCGTCACCTAGTCTTCTTTTCTCCGGCGAAAAAGATCAACCCAAATGCGCCCGCAAACACCGCAATATCGGAAATATTGAACGAAAACGGGTTTTCAAAGCCGCAACAGGACATATTCAGAAAATCGGCCACCGCGCCATAAAGAATCCGGTCCAGCACATTGCCCAGCGCCCCGCCCAGCAGCAGACCGGCAGCTATACGGGCCAGTCGCCCGTGTTTTTCCCGCATCATCCAGACAATCACCCACACGCAAATCGCCAGCGCCAGTGCAATCAAAATCCAACGACTGGTGTTCAGCAGGCCAAAATTGATGCCCTCGTTCCACGCCATGCGGAAATTCAGGAAGGGGGGCAGAACGTCAATCTCGCCCCGCTCGCGCAGGTTCAGCACATGCACCACAAGGTACTTTGATATCTGATCCAGCATAAACGTCCAGAAACCGGCCCAAAAGGTCAGCCGCATTATGTCATCCTTCCTAATGCCTGAAGTGGCGCATACCGGTAAAGACCATGGCCAATCCGGCATCATTCGCCGCTTTGATCACCTCGTCATCGCGCATTGATCCGCCCGGTTGGATCACGGCCGTTGCGCCGGCTTCCGCTGCGCTCAACAATCCGTCGGCAAAGGGGAAAAACGCATCCGACGCCACGACAGACCCCACTGTCAGCGGCTGATCCAGCCCCAGAACTTCGGCCATGTCCTGTGCCTTGCGGGCAGCAATGCGGGTACTGTCAACGCGGCTCATCTGCCCCGCGCCAATACCGACGGTCGCGCCGTCTTTGACATAGATGATGGCATTGGATTTGACGTGTTTGGCCACCCGCCATGCAAACATCAGATCGACCAGTTCGGCCTCTGTGGGCTTGCGCTCGGTCACGACTTTCAGATCATTCATTGCGATATGGCCGTTGTCCTTGTCCTGCACCAGCATCCCGCCGGACACCTGCCGATAGGTCAGCGCCGCCGCACGCGGATCGGGCAATGCATCAACTGTCAGCAAACGCAGGTTCTTCTTCTTGGCGAAAATCTCCATTGCATCGGTGTCGGCCCCCGGTGCGATCACCACTTCGGTAAAGATTTTCGAGATTTCTTCAGCGGTTTCACCATCCAGCCGCTGGTTCAGGGCAATGATACCGCCAAAGGGCGAAACATTATCGCAGTTGAACGCGGCGCGGTAAGCCTCGACCATCGTCTTGCCACGGGCCACACCGCAGGGGTTGGCGTGTTTGATGATGGCGCAGGCAGGGCCGTCCGCCGCGTCGAATTCCGCCACCAACTCGATTGCCGCATCGGTGTCGTTGATGTTGTTATAGGACAGCTCTTTGCCCTGATGCTGAACCGCTGTCGCCACCCCGGGCCGGTTGCTGCCATCCAGATAGAACGACGCCGACTGATGCGGGTTTTCGCCATAGCGCAGTTTCTGGGCGATGGTGCCGGCAAAAGCGCGGCGGCGCGGGGTGTCCAGACCGATGGCATCGGCCATCCATGTCGAAACCGCCGCGTCATAGGCCGCCGTGCGGGCATAGGCGATCTGGGCGCGGCGTTTGCGGAATTTCGGACAGGTTGCGCCGTTATGCTTGGCCATATCGCCCAGCAGTTTGTCGTAATCCTCGACATCGACAATGGTGGTGACAAAGGCGTGGTTCTTGGCGGCAGCGCGGATCATCGCGGGGCCGCCGATATCGATATTTTCGATGCAGGTGTCATAATCGGCCCCCTTGGCGACGGTTTCCTCGAACGGATACAGATTGACCACCAGCAGATCGATCCCGGCAATGCCATGTTCCTTCATCGCGGCCAGATGGTCGTCATTGTCGCGCAGGGCCAGCAGGCCGCCATGCACATTGGGGTGCAGGGTTTTCACCCGCCCGTCCATCATTTCCGGAAAGCCGGTCACATCGGCCACATCCGTCACCGTCAGGCCCGCATCGCGCAAGGCTTTGGCAGAGCCCCCGGTGGACAATAATTCGACCCCGAAGCCGGCAAGCGCATGGCCCAGATCAATTAGGCCGGTTTTGTCGGATACGGACAAAAGGGCGCGGCGAATTGGCAGGTTTTCAGTCATTCAGTTTCCCCATTCGGTGCTGTTTACAGAATATCAATGTCATCGCGCGCCAGATCGCGCAGGCTGTCGGGTGTGTCCTGGGCCTTGGCCAGAGTCCAGTGCACGCGGCTCTCGTAACCGATTGCGCGGGAAGTTAAAACAATCTGTTTTGCCGCGCGGGGTTTCAGCCGGTTTTTTTCCATATAAATGCTGTTATCCAGCGATAATTGCGTTGTGCCGTCATGGCGAAAGACCCAGACTTCGCCGCTTTTCAGGGCCAGCGACACCGCAGTCCCGCTTAAATCCAGCGAAGCATCCACATCAGGGTGCAGATGGAACCGGATGGTAAAGGGGATGCCTTGCAGCTTCACCGCATTCAGCGCCGCATCAAACCGGCGCTTGTCGGCCTTCGAGGGGGCCAGTAACGCATCCTCGCCGTTCAGTGTGCGCCCATCTGCGGACAGCTCCAGCCGACGCCCCTGTATCAAACCGTGGCTGGCCTGATAGCCGTCATGGCCGGCCTCCAGACTGATCAGGTTGCTATTGCTTGTCAGCTTTGATTCAACTTCTTTCGGGGTGCGCACCAGCACTTCCTGCTCTCCGCCCCGTCGTTTGCCCAGTTGGGACGAGGAAACACCCTCAAGCCCCAGAACCGAATGGGACGGGGTTGCACGACCGGCGCGTTGCCAGTCCGCGCCAAAGGAAATGCCCGAGCCGCAATTCACAATCAGCGGGCGACGCCCGGAGGTCAGCTCAAACGCAAGTGTCGAGGCATGGGCACGCACCGAATCCGCACCCTGAGGTGGGCGCGAAGCGTCCACAATCACACTGGTGCGCCCGCCTTTCAGCCGCGCATAGCCCATCGACAACCCGTCCTCGCGCGTACTGCGCACCCCGCTGGCGGCAAGGGCATGATCCAGCCATCCTTCGGTGCCGCGCCCGCCGCCATGAAACCGCGCCAGACCGCCATCGCTGTGGCGCAGCGCCCGCAATGTCGGCGCGATCCGTTCAATCGCTGCAAGGTGATCCTTTTGCGTCACCCACCCCGCTTCGCTAAGCGCCGCGGCGGCCCAGATCAGCAGGGTGAATACCTCGAGCAATTCTTCGGGATTGCGGGTCGGAATGCCGCCTTCGTCATCAATCTGTTCGCGACATTCCCTGGCCAGCGCCTTGAGCGCCGGTTTCACATGTTCTTCCATGCCCGAAAGCGCCAGGCCTGCGTATATCAGCCCCGTCAGCGCCTCGAACCGTGGCAAGCCCGACGACGCCACCTTCCAGCGTTTGCTAAGGAAAATTGTTTGCTGGGCAAGGGATTGAAAATACAGCCCGCTGGCCGCACTGTCCTGTCCGTTCAGGATGAACAATGCATGGTTGATCCAGCGGATCAAGCGCCGCCCGGTCAGATCAGGCGTCCAGCCGATACCCCGTCCTCGCCCATAGCGTTTGATCCATTCAAACACCCAGTTCTGTGCTGCCTTGCGCGCCGGCAAATCGCCGACTGCGGCCAGATCATCCAGCCAGCGGAACCCGTGCAGCTCTTCTTTGAATTCCTGCGAGGGGGGCGTTAGATCCCACAGATCCGTTTTCTTATCGGTGATCAGATAGCCCGCAAACTGGTAATTCCCCGCCACCAACTGGCGCCCGCGCGCGAATGACCCGATGGTGCGCGGTTCGGGTTGCGAGGTAAATCCGGTGGCCGCCCGCGCCCGCGCACTGCGCCGCGCATGATAGCGGTTCATCCAGCGGGTGCGTCGCGCAGAAAAACTTGTCTGTTGGGCCACGACCTTCTTCGCCTTCTTGGCTGGACGTTAGTGTGACGGGTTTGCTCGCCCATACCATAGGGCGCGGAATTGCACCTGTCACCGGTGAATTCGCTTTTGCTTGGGAAAGCCGGAGAATGGCGGTTAGGGACATATCCATTAAACCGGTTTAGTGGATATGTTTAGCTGTTTTTTATCAACAAGTTAAGCTGTATTTCACCCAATATTTCAGGTTGATTTTCCCGTAGGAAACCTCTCTCCAAGCACACCCACCCTTTACCGGTATCCATCAGGAAAGATCACGTTCCGCCTCCAATAACGCCCGCAACCCCTCGCGGTAGGTCGGATAGCGCAGAGTGATACCCAGTTCCGCCTTGATCCGGTCATTGCGCACCGATTTTGACTCGGCGTAGAAACTGCGCGCCATCGGCGTCATTTCGGCGGTCTCGAAATCCTCCTCGGGCGGCACCGGCAGGCCCAGCAGTTCCGCCGCATGGGCAATCACATCCTGCGGCGGGGCGGGGTTATCATCGCAGACGTTATAGATACGGCCCGGATCGGGCCGGTTGATCGAGGCCAGCAATACCTGCGCGATGTCCTCGACGTGGATGCGTGAAAACAGCTGGTTCTTTTTAACAATTCGCCGCGCGGTGCCACGGCGCACCTTGGCAAAGGGGCCACGCCCGGGGCCATAGATACCGGCAAGGCGAAAGATATGCAGCGGCAGGCCTGTTTTCGCGGCCAGTGCCTGCCATGCCGCTTCGGCCTTTACCCGCAACTGCCCGCGTTTGGTAGCGGGGATCAGGGGGGTATCCTCGTCCACCCATGCGCCATCGTGGTTGCCGTAAACGCCGATGGTGGACAGGTAGCCCACCCATTGCAGATTGGGTGCGGCTGCGATGTCATCACGCAGGGCGTTCAGCACGGGATCGCCCGATTCATCCGGCGCGGTTGAAATCAGCAGATGCGTGGCTTGTGCCAATGCGTCCGACATGTCCGAACCGGGCCATAGCAGCGCTTCAGCCCCTTGTTCGATGATTGCAGGCAGGTTTTCAGCGTCCCGCGTGGTGCCGATCACACGCCAGCCGAGGGGAAGCAGCACACGCCCCAGCGCCTGCGCCGAATAGCCGTGTCCAAAGGAAAGCAGAGTATTTTTCATAGGCGCCACTATTCCCGAAACCTCGCCAAGTGCAAGTTTTCTATATGTTACAAAAATTGAATTGACAGATTATTTTTGTAACATATTGTCGCAAGCAGCAACAACAGGACGGCGAACATGTATTCACAGGGATTGATCGGGGCGGACAGCCGCACCGAGGAAACAGAGGAATTTCTGGCTGCTTTCCAGGCGCGCATTGATGCCGAGGAAAAGATCGAGCCGACAGATCCGATGCCCCAAGGCTACCGGCGCACTCTGATCCGCCAGATCGGCCAGCACGCCCATTCGGAAATTGTCGGCATGCTGCCCGAAGGCAACTGGATCACCCGCGCGCCCAGCCTGAAACGCATACTGGCACTGCTGGCCAAGGTGCAGGACGAAGGCGGGCACGGGCTGTATCTTTACTCGGCCGCCGAAACGCTGGGGGTCACCCGCGAGCAGATGACCGAGGAACTGCACGCGGGCAAGGCCAAGTATTCGTCGATCTTCAACTATCCGGCCCTAAGCTGGGCGGATATGGGGGCAATCGGCTGGCTGGTCGATGGCGCGGCGATTATGAATCAAGTGGCGCTGTGCCGCTGTTCGTATGGTCCCTACGCCCGCGCGATGATCCGAGTTTGTGCCGAGGAAAGTTTCCATCAGCGGCAGGGTTATGAAATCATGCTGACCCTGTGCAATGGCACCAAAGAGCAGAAAGAAATGGCGCAGGATGCGTTGAACCGGTTCTGGTGGCCCGCATTGATGATGTTCGGCCCGCATGACGGAGACAGCGCCCATTCGGAACAGTCGATGAAGTGGAAGATCAAGCGGTTTTCCAATGATGCGCTGCGCGAGAAATTCATCAACGCCACCGTGCCGCAGGCCGAGTTTCTGGGGCTGACCGTGCCCGATCCCGATCTGGAATGGAACGAGGAGAAAGGTGGCTATGAACACGGCGACATCAACTGGGACGAATTCTGGCGTGTGGTCAAGGGCGACGGGGTGATGAACCGCGAGCGCGTGCAGATGCGCAAGGATGCCTGGGACAACGGCGCGTGGGTTCGGGAAGCGGCCTTGGCACATGCGCAAAAGCGGGCAGCCAAAATCGCCGCCGAGTAGGTTTTGAGGGCAGGAGCGGGGGTTTCACACCCCCGCACCCCCGTGGGATATTTCTGGAACAATAATGAGGATGGGTTGATGGGTGATGTGACACCGCTTTGGGAAGTATTTATCCGGCCCCGCAACGGGCTGGCGCATAAACATGTGGGCAGTCTGCACGCGGCGGACGAGGCTTTGGCGTTAAGTGCGGCGCGGGATGTCTATACGCGGCGCGAGGAAGGGACCTCGGTCTGGGTGGTTCGCTCGGAAGCGATTGCGGCCTCCGATCCGGCGCGCGCCGGCGAGAATTTCGATCCGGCCGAGGACAAGATTTACCGCCACCCGACGTTTTACAAGATCCCTGACGATGTGGGGCATATGTGATGGCGCTGTATCGGGCATTGATCGAATTGGCGGATGACCATTTGGTGCTGGGGCACCGGTTGTCGGAGTGGTGCGGCCATGCGCCGATGCTGGAAGAGGATCTGGCGCTGTCCAATTTTGCACTGGATCTGATTGGCACGGCACGTTCGCTTTACGCCTACGCCGCCGAGGTCGAGGGCAAGGGGCGGACCGAGGATGATCTGGCCTATCTGCGCAGTGAGCGCGAGTATCTGAATTGCCTACTGGTCGAGCGCCCGAATGGCGATTTCGCCCATACCATGCTGCGGGAATTCTATTTTGCCACCTTTATGGAACCGTTCTGGCAGGCAGCTCTTGCGTCCAGTGACAAAGTGATTGCCGGCATCGCGGGCAAGGCGATGAAAGAGATGGCCTATCATCTGCGCCACGCCGGCGAATGGATCGTGCGGCTGGGTGATGGCACCGAGGAAAGTGCGGCGCGAATGCAGGCGGCGGTTGTCGATCTGCACCCCTATTGGGAAGAACTGTTTTCCGGCGGGGACTGCGATGTGCTGCCAGATCGGGCCGCCATCCGGCCCGCGTGGGAAGCCAGCGTAAAGGCTGTGTTTGCCGAGGCAAATCTGGATTGGCCCGAGCCGGTTTACGGCCAGAATGGCGGGCGTGACGGGATGCATTCCGAAGTGCTGGGCCGGATGCTGTCGGACATGCAGTATTTGCAGCGCGCCCACCCCGGGGCAACGTGGTGACGGCGAGCAAAGCATGGGATGTGGCGGCAGCGGTGCCCGATCCGGAACTCCCCTGCGTGACGGTGGCCGAACTGGGCATCCTGCGCGAGGTGGTGATGGAAGGTGACGTTGCCGTGGCGCGGGTCAGCCCGACCTATTCGGGCTGTCCGGCGGTGCAATTTATCGAAGAAGCGATTGCCGAAGCCCTGCGCGATGCGGGATTTCAGCCGCGCATTGAACGGGTGATCAGCCCGCCGTGGACCACCGACTGGATCAGCGACGCGGGGTGCGAAAAGCTGCGCGCCTTCGGCATCGCCCCACCGCAAAAAGCCAGCAATTCCAAGCGGGCATTGTTTGGCGAAACCGTTGTGGCCTGTCCGCGGTGCGGCGCGACGGACACTGAAAAACTAAGCGAATTCGGCTCGACCCCTTGCAAGGCGCATTACCGTTGCAAGGCCTGTCTGGAGCCGTTCGACTATTTCAAATGCATCTGAGGAGAGTTGCACATGGCGTTTCATGAATTGGTGATTTCAGGTGTCCGGCAAGAGGGTACGGATGCGGTGGCTCTGGAATTTGCGGTGCCGCAAGAACTGGCTGCGGAATTTGCCTATGTGCCGGGGCAGTATCTGACCCTGCGGGCAGATATTGACGGGCAGGATGTGCGGCGGTCCTACTCGATCGCCTCGGCGCCGGATGCGCCTTTGTGCGTCGGTGTACGGCAGGTCGAGGACGGGGTGTTTTCGACATACGCACAGGGTCTGAAGGTGGGGGATACCGTGCAGGTGATCCCACCCGAGGGGCGTTTTATGCTGCAAAATCAGCAGGATATTCTGCTAATCGCGGCCGGGTCCGGCATTACGCCGATGGTTTCGATTGCCAATGCGGCGCTGGCCAAGGGCGCGCGGGTGACGCTGGTTTACGGCAACCGCGACTTTAAACATGTGATGTTTCGCAGCGAGCTGGAGGCGCTAAAGGATCAGTATATGGGACGTTTCACGCTGATCCATATCCTGAGCCGTGAGGAGCAGGATGTGCCGTTGCTGAATGGCCGAATCACCGGCGAAAAAATCGGACGCATGGCCAAGGCGGGCGCGATTGATCTGGAGGCCGCCGACGGGGTGTTCCTGTGTGGCCCGGGCGAGATGATTACCGATGTTTCGGCGGCGTTGTCCGGTTTGGGGGTGGCCAAGAGCGCCATCCACTCCGAACGTTTTACGCCGGATGGCGAGGCACCCCGCAAACGCTCCAAGGCCGCGCAAGCCGTGGCCGGAAGCGGGGTCGAGGTCGAGGTCGAGGTTATTCTGGATGGCAGCCGCAAGAAATTCCGTGTCGAGGAAGGGGACGAGAACATCGTTGCCGCAGCGGCACGGCAAGGGCTGGAGCTGCCCTATTCCTGCAAGGGCGGGATGTGTTGCACCTGCCGTTGTCGGGTGACCGAAGGGTCGGCGGAAATGGCGGTGAACTATTCGCTTGAGCCGTGGGAGCTTGAAGCCGGATTTACGCTGGCGTGCCAGACACGGCCAACTTCGGAGAAGCTGGTTCTGGATTTTGACGCTGCATAAACGCGGGTTCAGGGCTTTAAGCGATACCGGAAATCACAATGATCCGCGCCTTCCATGATGGTTTGGGTGCGGGTCAGTTCGATGTTGTCGGAAAAACCGATGCAGAAACTGCCGTCGCGATTGCAGGACAGCAGATGGCCGATTTCACCCAGCCCCATATCGCGATACATGCGGGCGTATTCGCAACGGGTGATGTTGTAATCCAGCGCCGTGTCGGTTTCCTGCAGGTAGGTCCGCTCAAGCGCGTTGTCCATGTCCCACAGGTGGTGGTTGGCGGCCAGATCGGCCAGCGTGGGTTCGTGATCGTATTTCGCCTTGAACTCACGCCCCTGCGTGATGGCGGAATTGGCCACCGATATACGGATGATTTCCTGTGCTTCCTCTTTGCCGTGGCGTTCTTTCAGGACGTCATAGATTTCGCCGGTAATCTCGGCCTCGATCCGGCGTTTTTCGATCATGGGCATGGGTTTGTCAGTCATCGTTCTGATCCTTTCAAAGGCGCGGCGGACGTTTGTCGCGATAGCGGAATTTGGCAAGGGCCAGTGGTGCAACCCGTTTGCCGATGGCATGAAACGGGATCTGGCGCGGGGCGGTTAGCGGAATGGCAAGGTCATCCTGCCCCGTTCCGGTCAGGGCCTTGGCCAGTTCGATCCCCAGCGGGATGGTCAGGGCAAGGCCGCGCCCGTTATAGCCGGTAAAGCCGATATAGTTCGGCCCCAGTTCATGAAAGCGCGGGAAAAAATCGGTGGTGATGCCAACGTAGCCGCACCAGATATGGCTGAAACGGGCATCGGGCAATTGCGGGAAGGTATCGGCAAGCCGTTTGGCGATGCGTTTTCGCAGCCGTGCGTGGGCGTTGGTTTTGAACATCAGGGCGCTGCCGGTGATCAGGCGGCTTTCGGCATCTTTGCGAAAGAAATGCAGATCGCCCCGTGTGTCGGAAATAGCCGGATTGGTGGGCAGAATGCTGGCGTTTTGCTCATCCGTCAGCGGCTCGGTTGCCATTTGCCAAGATGTGATCGGCACAAAGGAGCGGCGGATTTTCGGGGCAAGGCGGGTGGCCAGCGCGCCGGTATAGGCGTTGGTGGCCAGCAGAACAGCACCGGCAACAATTGTTGCCTTCGGCGTTTTTACCAGCCAGTTCTGGCAGGCGCGCCCGACATCCTGAACCGGGGTGTTTTCATGGATCGTAACCCCCGCCTTTTCGCAAACATCCGCCAGCCCGCGGGTAAACATCAGCGGGTTGATATGCCCGCCGGTGGGGTTGAACATGCCGCCGAACCAGCGGGGCGAGCCGATCAACTCGCGGGCCTGATCACGATCCAGCAGGGTGGCTGGTGCGCCGCGTCTGGTCCATGCGGTGACGCGGGATTGCGACAAGCGCATGTGGGCGGCGGTATGGGCGGGCTGGAACCAGCCGGTCTGGTTGGCCTCGCAATCGATGTTTTCGCTGCGGATCAGGTTGAACAAGGTATTGGCGCTGTTTTTCAGCAGGTGGACAAAGCGTTCGCCAACCGCGCCATATTCGCGTTCAATCCGGTCAGGTTCGGCCGCTGACAGGATCGGGATCACCTGCCCGTTGTTGCGGCCCGACCCGCCATAGCCGATTGTGCGCCCTTCCAGCAAGGTGACTTGGTGCCCGCCACGCGCCAGATGCAGGGCGGCAGACAGGCCGGTCAGACCGCCGCCGATCACCACGATATCGGATTTGGCGGGTTCGGTCAGCGCAGGCGCAGGCTTGCGTGGCGGGCTGGTGCTTTCCCAGATGGATCGGGCGGGCTGTTCGGCGGGCTGCATGGCTAAACCGGCAGGGCGGTGGTTTTGAAAACGGTGCGCAATGCGAATGAGGACTGCATCTGCGCCACCCCCGGCAAACGCGCCAGGTAGCGGCGGTGGATACGGGCGAAATCCTCGGTGTCCTGCGCCACCACTTTCAGCAGGTAATCGGCGGTGCCGGCCATCAGGTGACATTCCAGCACATCGGGGATTTTGGCGACCTCGCGTTCAAACGCCTCAAGCACTTCGTCGGCCTGACCGGACAGGGTAATTTCCACAAACACGGTCGAGGGACGTCCCAGTTTGCGCGGGTCCAGCAGGGCGACATAGTCCTTGATGAACCCATCCGTTTCCAGCCGCTGCACCCGGCGGTGACAGGCCGACGGCGACAGGTTTACCTTTTCGGACAGATCCGCATTCGACATCCGCCCGCGCTTTTGCAGGGCAACAAGGATACGACGGTCTATGCTGTCCAGTTCCGATATTGCGCTCACTTCTTTCACCTTTGGGGTTAGAATCGGGATAACCTTGCGCTGATAGCATCATTCCCACCCGTTCTTTTCAAAGCAATTGCGTGCAAAGGTCAATAGCTTGCGCATATAGGCAAGGAGGAAATGCCATGATTATCGGATGTCCGAAAGAGATCAAACCACAGGAATTCCGCGTCGGGATGACGCCGATTGCCGCCCATGAAGCGGTGGCACACGGCCATAAGGTTGTGATTGAAACGCAGGCCGGAGTTGGCGCCGGTTTCCCTGACGAGGATTATATCGCGGCGGGGGCCGAGATCCTTGGCACCGCTGCCGAGGTGTTCAAAACCGCCGATATGATCGTCAAGGTGAAGGAACCGCAAGCCATCGAGCGCAAGATGCTGCGCGAGGGTCAGGTGCTGTTCACCTATCTGCACCTTGCGCCGGACCCCGAGCAGACCAAAGACCTGCTGACCAGCGGTTGCACCGCGATTGCCTATGAAACCGTGACCGATGCCAACGGCGGCCTGCCCCTGCTGGCGCCGATGTCCGAAGTGGCGGGCAAACTGGCACCGCAAGTGGGCGCATGGACCCTGCAAAAGGCCAACGGCGGACGTGGCGTGTTGATGGGCGGCGTGCCCGGTGTCGGCCCTGCCCGCGTGGTGGTGATCGGCGGCGGGGTGGTCGGCACCCATGCGGCACGGGTTGCGGCGGGCATGGGCGCGGATGTGACGGTTCTGGACCGCTCGCTGGCGCGGCTGCGTTATCTGGACGATGTGTTCGGGCGTGATTTCAAGACTTCCTACGCGTCGGCTGGAAATACCAAAGAGCTTGTTTATGCCGCCGATATGGTGGTGGGTGCGGTATTGATCCCCGGGGCGGCTGCCCCCAAGCTGGTCAGCCGTGCGGACCTGTCACAAATGAAACCCGGCGCAGCACTGGTGGATGTAGCGATTGACCAGGGCGGGTGTTTTGAAACCTCGCACGCCACCACCCATCAGGACCCGATCTACGAGGTAGACGGCATCATGCACTACTGCGTGGCCAACATGCCGGGCGCTGTGGCCCGCACCTCGACCATCGCCCTTGGCAATGCCACGATGCCTTTCATGCTGGCGCTGGCCGACAAGGGTTGGAAGCAGGCTTGCGCCGATGATCCCCATCTGCTGAACGGGCTGAATGTTCACGCAGGGCAACTGACCTATTACGCGGTGGGCGAAGCCTTGGGGATCGATGTGATCTCACCCTCACTGGTGATCAAGTAACAAAAAAGGCCCGCCGGATCTTTCGGCGGGCCTTTTTCGAATTTTACAGACTTACTTCTTCAGCGAGGCTGCGATCTCTTTCAGCAGGTCGATCTCGCTTGGACCCGGATCAGCAGCTGGTGCCTCTTCTTCGGCCTTCTTGGTTTTGTTCATAGCCTTGACCAACAGGAACACCACGAATGCGATGATGATGAAGTTGATGATCGCCATGATAAAGCGGCCATAGGCAAACACGGCGGCGCCAGCTTCTTCGGCTTCCTTGATCGAATTATACTCGCCGTCACCCAACAGGGCGTACATACCCGAGAAATCAACCCCGCCCATGAACAGGCTGATGATTGGATTGATCAGGTCCGATACAAGTGATCCGACAATTGCGGTGAATGCAGCACCGATGATGATACCAACGGCCATATCCATGACATTGCCCTTGGCGATGAAATCTTTGAACTCTTTAAGCATGATTGCGTCCCATTTTCCCAGTTCGTTTATGCGCGTTTCATTTTTCTATTGCGCGTGTGCGCGCAGCCAATAGCATGAAAACCAACCATTCGGTAACTTTTTATCGGGGAAAAAAGGCTTATCTCTCCCCTGAACCATAACGGAGCACCCCATGACCGACCTGTCTGATTTCATGATCGCCAAACGCTGGCCCCCGAAAAACCCCGATATTATCCAGTATTACGGCTTGCCCACACCGAACGGGGTGAAGGTTTCCATCATGTTGGAAGAACTGGGCCTGCCTTATGAGGCCCATAAAGTCGACTTTGCTGACGGGGATCAATTCACGCCGGAATTCCTGTCACTGAACCCGAACAACAAGATCCCAGCGATCATTGACCCGGACGGGCCAGATGGCAAACCGATGCCACTGTTTGAATCAGGCGCAATCCTGATTTATCTGGCGGAAAAGACCGGCAAACTGATGCCCAAGGATCCGGTGGGCCGCTATCAGGTCATCCAATGGCTGATGTTCCAGATGGGCGGTATCGGGCCGATGTTCGGGCAGTTGGGATACTTCACCCATTTCGCGGGAAAAGAGATCGAAGACCCCCGCCCCGCCAAACGCTATATCGAGGAAAGCGCGCGTTTACTGGAAGTGCTGGACGGACAATTAGAGGGGCGCGACTGGGTTTGCGGCGAATATTCCATCGCCGATATCGCGATTGCACCGTGGCTGCGGATTGTGCGTGATCATTACAAGGCCGGCGATCTGGTGGATTGGGACGATCTGGACAATGTGCCGGCCTATCTGGACCGGTTTCTGGAACGTCCGGCGGTCTACAAAGGCCTGCGCCAGCCGCCGCGCGACTGATTTATAGCGTGTCGCGCCTGACTGGATTCAAGTGTTCACCGTCAGGACCGAGGCAGCGTTCGCGATAGCGAATGCGTTCGGTCCGGTCGGTGAATTCAACTTGGCGCGACATGCTCTGGAACAGCCCCGGACCCCGATCCGGGGCCTGCACCCGATAATCCGGCAGGTCCCGCATCAGGTGCGGGACAGCGCACTACCTGCCTTGCCGGATCATTTCCGCCGCTTTTTCCGCGATCATGATGGTGGGCGCATTGGTATTGCCGCCCACCAGTCGCGGCATCACCGAAGCATCCACCACCCGCAAACCCTCCACCCCGTGCAGCCGCAGTTCGGGGTCAACCACCGCCATGTCGTCACGCCCCATGCGGCATGTGCCGACAGGGTGGTAAATCGTATCCGCCCGCGCCCTGATATCAGCCTCGTACCCCGCATCGGTTCCATCCACCGGATACAGCCGCTTGCCCCGCCAAGGCGCCAGCGGCTCGGCCTTCAGCAGATCATTCATAATCCGCGCGCCCCGCACCAGCACCTGCAAATCGGCTGGGTCCGACAGGAATGCCGGATCAATCCGCGGCGGGCTGGCGGGATTGGCATCGGTAAGCCCGACATGCCCGCGGCTTTGAGGCCGTAATACGCAGACATGGCAACTGAACCCGTGCGCCAGATGGATTTTGCGCATGTGCTGATCCACAATCCCGATCACGAAATGCAGTTGCAGATCCGGTCGCCCCAGCGCAGGATCGGAGCGGACAAACGCGCCGCCCTCGGCATAAGGCGTGGTGAACATCCCCTCGCCGGACTTGCGCCATTTCAGCCCCGCGCGAGCCAGTTGCAACAGGCCAAGCGGGTTCAGCCCGATCACATCCCGGCGCCTGGATTTATAGGAAATCGTGTAATCCAGATGGTCCTGAAGGTTCTGCCCGACGCCGGGCAAATCCCGCACCACATCAATCCCCTGCGCCTGCAATTCCTCTGCGTGACCGATCCCCGACAACATCAGCAGCTTTGGCGACCCGAAGGCCCCCGCCGACAGGATAACCTCGCGCCGCGCCTTTATTTCGTGACTATCACCCTTGCGCTTGTAGGCCACTCCAATGGCGCGCCCGCCCTCGATCAGGATGCGTGCCACTTCGGCCCGTGTGATCACCGTCAGGTTTCTGCGCCCCAGCACCGGATGCAGATAGGCCGCCGCCGCCGAGCACCGCTCGCCCTTGTGCGGTCCGTCGGAAAACTGTGTGACCTGATACAGGCCCGCACCCTCTTGCCGCTCACCATTGAAATCCCCGTTGCGGCGGATTTGTTGCGCCTCTGCCGCCTCGATAAACGCCTGCGAAATGCCCAGCGGCGCGTTCTGGCCCATCACCTTCAGCGGCCCGTCGCACCCGTGCAACGCATCAGCACGCATATTCCCCTCGGCCCGTTTGAAATAGGGCAACACATCGTCCCAGCCCCAGCCATCGCAGCCCAGACCGGCCCATTCATCGTAATCCTTGCGGTGCCCGCGCAAATACAGCATGGCGTTGATCGCGCTGGAGCCGCCCAGCGTGCGCCCGCGCGGCTGGAACCCGCGCCGCCCGTTCAGCCCCGCCTGCGGCACCGTGTGAAAGGCCCAGTTGTTGATCTTTGGCCGCCCCGACACCATCGCCGCCACCAGCGCGGGCGCGCGGATCAAAATATCCCTGCCCGCCCCGCCGGATTCCAGCAGACAGACGGAAACAGCCGCATCCTCGCTTAGACGCGCCGCCAGAACACAGCCGGCCGAGCCGCCGCCGATGATGATGTAATCATAGGTCACAGGACCCAGCCTAGGACAGATCACCCGTCAACACATAGCGCAAAATCCGCACCACCTGCGCCGGTTCTTCGGCCACTGCCAAAGCCGCCGCGTCCACCTCTTTCAGCGCATGTTGATGGTCCGGCCCGTGCAGCACGATCAGGGATTTGCCCAGTGCCGCCGCATAACCCGCATCAAAGGCCGCATTCCACTGTTTGTATTTCTCGCCAAAGCGCACCACCACCACATCGGCATCCGCAATCCCCTTGCGGGTGCGGATCGCGTTTAGCTTGGCGCCCTTGTGGTCATGCCAGAACTTGTCCGCCTCGGCGCCAAGGATCGCCACGCCGCAATCATCCGAAGCGTCGTGATCGGTGACAGGTGCGGAAAATTCCACATCCAGCCCCTTGGCTCCGTCAATAATCTGCTCGCGCCAGTCTGTGTGGATTTCACCGGATAGGTAAACTTTCAATGTCATAACTTGCCTCCTGTTTTCACCCAGTCTAACGACAGCGCTAATATCCCCCAAGGGCCAAATTGCTATTTCCGTGCAACGATAAACCGGCTGGGCGGCTTGGCCGGGTAATTACCGGTCTCGATGATCTCGAAACCCGCTTGCTCAATGGCTTTTTCCAGCTCTTGCACCGTTCGCATCCGCACAAAGGGCGCTTTGCCAAAGAATTGCATGACCGGCAGCACAGCCATTATCAAACGAAAATGCAAAGGGGCGCCCTGATCGGGCGTGCATGTGGTTTTTGATATGAAGTATCCACCCGGCTTGGTGCGAGCATAGGCTTCTGCCAGCGCGCCGTCTAAATCTTCCAATAAATGCAATAAATTGAACGCCGTAACCATATCAAACGGACCTTTTGGCGCCTCGGCCACCACTGCCTTTTCGAATTGAACGTTATCTGTCCCCTGCTCTGCAGCGCGCGCCCGCCCCACATCCAACATGGCGCCCGAGCAATCCGTCGCGATGATCTTTGATACGGCAGGCGCAAGCCGTATCGCGGTTGATCCCGTGCCACAGCCCAGTTCAAGAACCTGATCACTTTGCGTCATGTAGGATCGCGTGCGTTCAAGTGTAAATTCATAGGCCTGCATATCACTGATAGGGGATTTGGCATATTTTGCAGCGGCCCTATCCCAGAATTTCGCATTGTTCATCATGGTAGTCTCCTTTTCAGGCAGCATATCCATACGAAATACAGATAGTAATTGCGCAAATTTGCAATTCACTTATACATTTATGTATGAATAGTACTTCGGCCACCCTTGACTGGAACCACGTCCGCGCCTTTCTGGCCACCGCCGAACACGGCTCGCTATCGGCTGCGGCTCGCAAGCTGGGTCAGACACAACCGACTTTGTCACGTCAGGTGGCCGCGCTTGAGAGCCGGCTGGGCATCCTGCTGTTTGAACGGGTTGGCCGGCGGCTGCAAATGACAAATGGCGGGCGCGAATTGCTGGCGCAAACTCGTATCATGGGCGATGCCGCTGATCGTTTGGCGCTGGCCGCGTTGGGCCAGTCCCAAAGCATTTCGGGCGAAATCAGTATCACCGCCAGCGATGTTTTTTCCGCCTTCCTGCTACCGCCTGTTTTGCACCGGCTGCGCGGTCTGGCCCCGCATTTGAAAATCAATGTGGTGGCCGATAATGACATCCGCGATATTCTTAAGCGCGAGGCCGATATCGCCATTCGCCACTCGCGCCCGACACAACCGGATCTGATTGCGCGTCTGGTGCGTCAGGCTACCGCGCATTTTTACGCCTCCAGCGGATACCTGAAATTACACGGGCGTCCCAAAACCCTTGCCGATATGGGCGAGCATGATTTTGTTTCCATTGGCAGCCCACAGCAGATGCTGGACTTTATGCTTCCCCTTGGATTGCCACTGGATGAAGGCAATTTCCCGGTCGGATCACAAAACGGCATTGTCGCATGGGAATTGGTGAAACAGGATTTTGGCATTATGATCATGGCCGACGAAGTCGCGGCCCTGACCACAGGGATCGAGCGGGTCTTGCCACAGATGGAGCCGGTGGAGTTTCCGGTCTGGCTGGTCACCCACCGCGAATTGCACACCAGCCGCCGGATACGGCTGGTGTTTGATTTACTGGCCGAAGCCATGGGCCAATCAGCCGCGTAGAACGCCGCCGGTTGCCTTGGCCACCTTGGCAATCACCTTCTCGGACACCACTGCAATATCCTCGTCCGTCAGCGTCTTTTCCACCGGTTGCAAACGCACCGAAATTGCCAATGATTTCTTGCCCTCGCCCAATGACCCACCGATGAATTCGTCAAACACCCGCACGGATTCGATCAGTTTCACGTCCGCACTGGCCGCCGCATTCACCAGTTTCAGCGCCTCGACGCCTTCATCCACCACAAAGGCGAAATCCCGTTCGACCGCCTGCAAATCCCGCAAGGCAAGCGCCGGACGGGTGGCGGATTTGTTGCGCGGAAAGGGCGGCTCCTCAAGAAACACGGTAAAGCCCACCGCAGGCCCCTTCACATCCATTGCCGCCAGCACCTTGGGGTGCAATTCGCCGAATGTCGCCATCACCTTTTTCGGCCCCAGACAGATGTTGCCTGACCGCCCCGGATGCCACCAGTCCGGTGATCCCCGCAGGATCTGCGCCTTGGCAGGTGCCTTGATGGCAGACAAAACCGCCTCGGCATCGGCCTTGGCGTCATAGACATCCACCGCGCGGCGTTCCCCGTGCACATCCTTGGGGCCGGTGTGGCCGATTAGAATACCGGTGGCCAGCAGATGCTGTTCGCCCGGCTCGCCCCCGCTAAAGGCGGGGCCAACCTCGAACAGCGCCATATCGGCAAAGCCGCGCGCCTGGTTGCGGGCGGCGGCCTGCAACAGAGCGGGCAGAAGATCGGGGCGCATGTGGCTCATTTCCGAAGAAATCGGGTTGTCCAGCATGGTGGCGTCATCGCCGCCGCCGAACAATTCCGCGCTGGCCTGATCAATAAAGGAATAGGTCACACATTCATTATAGCCCAGCGACGCAATCGTGCGCCGCGCCATGCTTTCGCGCACCTGCATCGGTGTCAAAATGGGCCGCGCCACGCCTTCGTGGTCGCGCGCCATCGGTTTGCCTTGCAGTTTCGTCAGGGACGCGACCCGCGCCACTTCTTCCACCAGATCGGCAGGTCCCTGCACATCGGGGCGCCAGCTGGGCACCTGCGCCATGTCCTTGTCATCCAGCACAAAGCCCAGCGCAGTCAGCGTTTTCCGCTGTGTTTCCGGTGCGATCTCCATCCCCACCAGCGATTGCACGCGGTCGGTGTCCAGTTGATAGGCGCGGGACACGTCGGGGATTTCACCGGCCTGCACCACTTCGGATGGCTCGCCACCGCACAGATCAAGGATCATCTGTGTGGCCAGTTCCAGCGCCGGTGCGTTGAACAGCGGATCAATCCCGCGCTCGTTACGATAACGGGCGTCCGAATTGATTTTCAGCGCGCGGCCGGTTTTGGCAATCCCGATTGCGTCCCAGACGGCGGCCTCCAGAAAAACATTCACGGTGTCATTGGTGCAGCCCGTTTCCAGCCCGCCCATGATACCGCCGATGCTCTCGATGCCGTTGTCATCTGAAATCACCACCATGCCTTCGGTAAATGTGTATTCCTTTTCGTCCAGCCCGATCAGGATCTCGCCGCCCTTGGCGCGATGCACCCGCAGGTCGCCCGAAACCTTGTCGGCATCGAACACATGCAGCGGCCGGTTGGCATCAATAGTAAAGAAGTTGGTAATGTCCACCAGCGCCGAAATGGGGCGCAAGCCGATTGCCCGCAGGCGTTGTTGCAGCCATTCGGGGCTGGGGCCGTTTTTCACGCCCCTGATCAGCCGGCCCATGAATACCTCGCAACCACTGGTGCGGGTATCCTCGTCAATCGTTACCTTGATCGGGCTTTCGAATGTGCCCTTGACCTGCGCCGTTTTGGCCGGTTTCAGCGTGCCCAACCCGCGCGCCGCCAGATCGCGGGCAATGCCGCGCACGCCCAGCGCATCGGGGCGGTTCGGGGTGATGGCGATGTCGATCACGGGGTCCACTTTGGCGGGATCGTTTTCGGCCAGCCAGTCAACGAATTTCTGGCCCACCTCGCCCGACGGCAATTCGATAATGCCATCGTGTTCGTCCGACAGTTCCAGTTCCTTTTCCGAGGCCATCATGCCGTGGCTTTCCACCCCGCGGATTTTGCCAACCTTGATGGTCAGATCAAGGCCCGGAATATACATGCCCGGCTTGCACACCACCACTGTGATGCCTTGCCGCGCATTGGGGGCGCCGCAGATGATCTGTTTCGTGCCCTCGTCGGTTTCCACCTCGCACACGCGCAGACGGTCAGCGTCGGGGTGCTTTTCGGCCTTTTTCACATAGCCAAGGGTGAAATCCGCCAGCGCATCGGCGGGGTTGATCACCTCTTCCACCTCCAGCCCCAGATCGGTGAGGGCATAGAGAATTTCATCGAGGCTGGCCGATGTGTCCAAGTGGTCTTTTAGCCAAGAGAGTGTGAATTTCATTTTGTTTCCTCGTCCGGATCAATTTCACTGCCGATCAAATTCTCGACCACTTCAAAAAATTCAAACACCAGCGGCATGTCGGGGGTGAATCCGCCGTTGCGTTTGAAATGCTTTTCGCGGGCCTTGCGCCACTCGGCCAGTGTTTCGTGTTCGCCTTCGGCCAGCGCCATGCGCTCGGTCACCTTGTCAAAGGGCAGGGTTTTGACCGAAGTGGTTTTGACCACCACCGCCGGCGTGCCATCCCAGTTGGCAATGATATCGCAACGCCCGACCTTGGGCATCGCGGCCTCGTCGCCGCCGAATTCGGCCAGCGGGGCACATTCGGCGTGCTTGGTCTTGGCCCGCACCAGTGCGATCAGGGCGGCGGATGTCTCGGCATCCTCGCCCAGAGTGAACGTCCCCGCGCCGGGGTATGTGTCTTGCAGGTCTATGATCATGGGCGGATGCCTTGGGTTGTCAGCAGAGGTGTTAATTTGCACCGCTCATATCCGATCCAATGGCGCGGTAAAAGAGTGGAGAGGAATTAAAATTCCCCGCCCGGCTTGCCCGGGCAGCGCCCGACCCTCCCCACGGAGGGCGCTTTTGCGGCGGTGCGTCCGGCAATGACCTTGTGGTTCCTGCACCGGTGTTCCCCATCCAAACCCATGTAAACGCCCTCCAGGGTCAGGCGCTGCCCTGTGTTGAAAATATGCAAAGTCAGGAATAATCCTGTATCTAAGATAGTTGAGCATAATCACTCAACTTGCTTTTGATAGCCTCAATTGAACCTATAATTTTCATGCCCAATTCATCTTTATCTGTCCAAGTTCCGTAAAGAACTCTACGACTTTTCCGCAGTTCCTCTGCAGCAGCATCGTTTGAATCTTCTGATAGATCGGAGAGTTCCTCGATAGCCAAAGCCACTTCAGTTCGTGCATTAAACAGGGCTGTAACATGCGGTTTAGTAACTTCCGAACCAATCACTGCATCACACCTAATTTGAAATTCTCTGAGCCGCTGAAAAAGCTCATTGGCATCGGTAATTCTCTGATATCTGCGCTCATAAACAAACTTTTTATCATCCGCTTTGCCCACTGGTATACGATCAATAGGATTGCGAATATTTTTGAAAGCATCCTCAATATTTGAAACAATAAAAATCATCTCTTCGGCAACTTCTGACTTTCGAATTGTTTGACGCTCCTTTCGCCAACCTTCCAATTGACGATAAGCAACCCAAACACCGAATGACACGGCAAATGCCATCACCAACTGCGCTAGAGAATTTATGCATTCAAAGATATTTGAAGACGTCACCGCGATAACCCACCATGCAACGTCGGCATATCCAGCGCCCCGAACCCGTAGTGCCGCAGCCAGCGCAGGTCACTGTCAAAGAACGCCCGCAGGTCGGGGATGCCGTATTTCAGCATCGCGATCCGGTCGATGCCCATGCCAAAGGCAAAGCCCTGCCATTTGTCGGGGTCAATACCGCCCGCCTGCAACACCTTGGGGTGCATCATGCCCGAGCCAAGAACCTCCATCCAGCCGTCGCCCTCGCCGATGCGCAACTGCCCGTCGACCCATGAACACTGGATATCCACCTCGGCCGATGGTTCCGTGAAGGGGAAGTGCGAGGCGCGGAAACGGGTTTTGATGCCGTCGATTTCGAAAAACGCGGCAAAGAATTCTTCCAGCACCCATTTCAGGTTGGCCATGGAAATATCCTTGCCAATCGCCATGCCCTCGACCTGATGGAACATCGGCGTGTGGGTCTGGTCATAGTCGCTGCGATAAACGCGACCCGGCGCGATCACGCGAATTGGGGCGCCGGTTTTTTCCATCGCGCGGATCTGCACGGGGGATGTGTGGGTGCGCAGCACATGCGGCGGGCGGTCGTCGCCTTTTGCACGGTTCATATAGAAGGTGTCGAATTCCTGACGGGCGGGGTGGTGCGGCGGGATGTTCAGCGCGTCAAAATTGTACCAGTCGTTTTCGATCTGCGGGCCCTCGGCCACCTTGAACCCCATATCGGCAAAGATGGCCGCGACTTCTTCGGTCACCTGTGACACCGGATGGATTGTGCCATGGGGGCGGCTGTGCGCGGGCAGGGTTACATCCAGCCATTCGCTGCGCAGGCGGTCATCCAGCGCGGCATCGGCCAGAGCGGCCTTTTTGGCGGCGATGGCGGAGTTGATCTCGTCCTTGAGCGCGTTCAGCTTGGGACCGGCCACCTGCCGTTCCTCGGGCGTCATTTTGCCCAGCTCGCGCATTTTCAGCGAAACCTCGCCTTTTTTGCCCACAGCGGCGACGCGCAAATCCTCGAGTGCCGCTTCATCCGCGACATTGGCAATGGCGTCGATATATTTCTGTCGTAGCGCGTCCATCAGACATTCCTTCGTTTGATCACAGCCCTGCTAACACAAAGCGCAGGCAAAGAAAAAGCCGCGAAACCCGAAAAGGGCCGCGGCTTCTTTGAATTCATTACCCTAAACGGGGGCAGTTTTACGCGAGCGCGGCCTGGGCCTTTTCAACGATCGCTGTAAAGGCATCCGGTTCGTTCACAGCCAGATCGGCCAGAACCTTGCGGTCAACCTCGATGCCCGCTTTGGACAGGCCGTTGATGAAACGCGAATATGTCAGCGCTTCGTCGTGGCTGCGCACGGCGGCGTTGATACGCTGGATCCACAGGGCGCGGAAATTGCGTTTGCGCTGCTTGCGGTCGCGGGTTGCGTATTGGTTCGCCTTGTCCACAGCCTGTGTAGCTGATTTGAACAGGTTTTTACGGCGGCCTTTAAAACCTTTGGCGGCTTTGATGACTTTCTTATGGCGGGCTTGGGTCGTTGGACCTGAAGTAACTCTCATTGCTCAATCCCTCCTTAGCGGCTGTATGGCATCATCGACTTGATGATTTTCTCATCAGGAGCCGACAGCGTGGTTGTGCCGCGCGCGTTGCGCAGGAATTTGTTGGAACGCTTGATCATGCCGTGGCGTTTGCCGGCCTGACCTGCTTTGACACGGCCCTTGGCCGTGACCTTGAACCGCTTTTTGCAGCTCGATTTCGTCTTCATCTTAGGCATTTCCGTCTCCTTACAGATGGGCGGTTGAAACGCGACTCGGCATGCCTTGCCAGCCGGTCGCGCGGTCTCAAGATGCGTCGTATAGGCCGCCTGGGGCCATATGACAAGGGAAAAACGCGTCGGTTTCAGTGCTTGGGGCGTAGACCTAGTTGATATATTTTCCGATCACACGGGCAAAGGCCTGCGGAATTTCCTGAAAGCTGTATCCGCTGGGCTTTTGCAGGATGGCGATCATGATCATACCGCCACCGATCATAACCATGATCGACGCAATCCGCGGTGTCCGGCGATCAATAAACGAGCTGACAATCGACGGTATGGCCAGACCGCAAACAATCAGGCCAATCACCAGAAATAGATCCGCATTCATCAATAACCCTCCAGAACACACATATTAAAGGAGGTATTATTCCTGTTCAGAACGAAAAATCAACCTTTCTTCGCACGGCGCAACCCTGAGGATATTGGTGGTTCCGGGCACATTGAAGGGCACACCGGCGGTCACAACGATCTGGTCCTTTTCCGTCGCCAGCCCGGACGAGCGCGCCGCACGCGCCGCACTGACCACGGCCAGTTTGAAACGGTCCACATCACCCGAGAAATAGCAATTCACCCCCCAGCTAAGACACAGGCGCCGCGCGGTGCCGGTAAGCGGGGTCAGCGCGATGATCGGCACGCTGGGGCGTTCGCGGGCGGTCAACAGGGCAGTGGTGCCCGACTGGGTAAAGCAGCAGATCGCCTTGATGTCGGTGGTTTCGGCAATTTCACGGGCGGCGGCAACGATACTGTCAGCCACCGTGCTGCGTTTCAGTTTGCGCGATGCCTCGATCACGTCGCGATAGATCGGGTCGTTCTCGACCTCGATTGCGACGTTGTTCATCGTGGTCACGGCTTCGATCGGAAACCGCCCTGCGGCGGATTCAGCCGACAGCATGATGGCATCCGTGCCCTCGTAAATCGCGGTCGCCACGTCGGACACCTCGGCCCGGGTGGGCACGGGGCTGTCGATCATGCTTTCCAGCATCTGGGTTGCCACGATCACCGGTTTGCCGGCCGCGCGGCAGCCACGGATCAGCTGTTTCTGGATCGGCGGCACATTCTGCACCGGCAGTTCCACGCCCAGATCGCCACGGGCCACCATGATCCCGTCCGAGACCTCCAGAATTTCCTTGAACGCCGTCACCGCCGCCGGTTTCTCGATCTTCGACAGAATCGCCGCGCGGCCTTGCGCCAGTTCGCGCGCCTCGAGCACGTCTTCGGGGCGCTGCACAAATGACAGCGCCAGCCAGTCCACACCCAGCTGGCAGACAAACTCCAGATCCTTGCGGTCCTTTTTCGAAAGCGCCGCCAACGGCAGCACTACATCGGGCACATTCACCCCTTTGCGGTTGGAAATCGTGCCGCCGACAATCACGGTGCAATCTGCGTAATCCTCGCCACATTCGTTGACCCGCAATTCGACCTTGCCGTCATCCACCAGCAGGGTCGATCCGGGTTTCAAAGCCGCGAAAATTTCGGGATGGGGCAGGCGCACGCGGTGGTTTTCACCCGGGGCCTTATCCAGATCGAACCGGAAATCCTGCCCGTCCTCCAGTTCTGCTGCCTTATTGGCGAATTTACCGCAGCGCAGTTTCGGCCCCTGCAAATCGGCCAGAATGGCGATCGGGCGGTCCAGATCCTTTTCGATCTTGCGGATGATCCGGTGGCGTTCGCGTATCTCGTCATGCTCGCCGTGGCTCATGTTCAGACGGAACACATCGGCGCCGGCCTCGAACAGGGCGCGGATCATGTCATAGTCATTGGAGGACGGCCCCAGGGTGGCCACGATTTTCACATTGCGCAGGCGCTTCATACTGCCTCGTTCCTTGTCTTGTTCTTCATTTATCGGTGGGCCACGGGTTATATGCCGCAAAAACCCGACTGATACAACTGGCGCTTTGCCGGTCCTGCCCTTATGTGGGGTATAAAAGCAAAAGCTAACAAGAACATGACATACCAACCCTATCATATCATCGGGGCCGACCGCCCCGCCCGCTGGCTGATTACGGCAGACCACGCCGCCAATACCGTGCCCGAACAGGTGAACGGCGGCGACCTCGGCCTGCCGCCAGAGGAAATGGCCCGCCATATCGCCTATGATCCGGGATCGGCGGGGGTGACATATGCGCTGGCCGAGCTGCTGGACGCGCCCGCGATCCTGTCGGATTTCTCCCGCCTTGTGATTGATCCTAACAGGGGCGAGGACGACCCGACCCTGATCATGAAACTGTATGACGGCACCATCATTCCGGCCAACCGGCATGTGGATGCGACCGAACGCGAACGCCGGCTGAACGCCTGTTACCGGCCCTATCACGCGGCGCTGGGGGAACTGGCAGGGCGGCGGGACGATACGCTTTATGTGGCGATCCACAGCTATACGCCGCAGTTGAACGGTTATCCGAAACGCCCGTGGCATATCGGGGTACTATATGCCGGGGACACCCGCCTGTCGGCCCCTCTGGTCGAACGGCTGCGGCAGGAACCGGACCTGTGTGTTGGTGAAAACGAACCCTATGGCGGGCATCTGGTGGGCGATTCCGTGGACAGGCACGCGATTGCCTACAACCGGCCGAATGTGCTGATCGAGATCCGCAATGACCTGATCAAAACCGACGAACAACAGGTGGCATGGGCCAAACGCCTTGCACCGGTCCTTGAACAGGTGCTTACTGACAGCGGACTATAGGAGGAAGCCATGCCACATATCACCGTTGAATACGCCGGACATCTGGATGAAACCCACTGTCTGACCGGCGTGTGTCAGGCGCTGTTCGATGCCGCCGCGGCATCCGGTGTGTTCCCTGACGTGTCCGCCATCAAGGTGCGCGCCATCCCCTGCCCCTTCTTTCGTATCGGCACCGAGCCGCAAAGCTTTGCCCATGCCACCATCCGCCTGCTGGCCGGTCGCGACGAGGCCACCAAGGCCGAGCTGACCCGCAGCATACTGGCCGCACTGGATCAGGCCCTGCCCGATGTCGGCAGCCTGTCGGTGGATATCAAGGACATCGACACCGCCACCTACGCCAAACGCACGCTATAAAGAACAGGAACCACCAATGGACGACCAGACCCGTATCGAAATCGAGGCCGCCGCCTTTCGCCGCCTGCAACAGCACCTGATGCAGGACCGCAGGGATGTGCAGAATATCGACATGATGAATCTGGCCGGTTTCTGCCGCAACTGCCTGTCACGCTGGTATCAGGAAGCCGCCGCCGAGCGCGGGGTGGAAATGACCAAGGACGAGGCGCGCGAAGCCTATTACGGTATGCCCTATTCCGAGTGGAAAGAGAAATACCAGACCGAAGCCAACCCCGAAAAGCAGGCCGCGTTCAAGGTGGCTTTTGCCGAAAATGTGGGCGAAAGCGACGGTTAGGGCGTAGACCTATACCGCCGCCTTGCGGCTCTCTTCCAGATAAATCTCGCGCAGGCGGGCGGCCACCGGCCCCGGCGTGCCGTCACCCAGTTTCGCGCCGTCAATTTCCACAACCGGCATCACGAATGTGCTGGCCGAGGTGATGAAGGCCTCGTCCGCGCCTTGCGCTTCCTCGATGCTGAAGCTGCGCTCCTCGACAACCATCTGCGCCTCTTTGGCAAAGCGCAAAACCGCCTTGCGGGTGATGCCGTGCAGGATATCGTTGGACAATTCGCGGGTGATGATTTTGCCGCCCTTGACGATATAGGCGTTGTTCGATGTGCCCTCGGTCACCTTGCCATCCTCGACCAGCCATGCGTCATCCGCACCGGCGGCCTTGGCCATCATTTTACCCATCGACGGATACAGCAGTTGCACGGTCTTGATATCGCGACGGCCCCAGCGTTCATCCGGAATAGAGATCACCTTGATGCCCTTTTTCACCACCGGATTATCCGCCAGCCCTGGCTTGTTCTGGGTGAAAAGCACGATGGTGGACGGCACCTTGGCCGGATCGGGGAACACGAAATCACGGTCATCCGGCGCGCCGCGGGTGATTTGCAGATAAATCATGCCCTCGTTTATATCGTTCAACCGCACCAGCTCACGGTGCACCTCAAGCAGATCATCCATGCTGATCGGGCTGGCCATGTCCAGTTCTTTCAACGAGCGCTCCAGCCGCACCGCGTGGCCCTCAAAATCAATCAGCTTGCCATCCAGCACGCTGGTCACCTCGTAAACGCCATCGGCCATCAGAAAGCCGCGGTCAAAGATCGAAACCTTCGCCTCGCCTTCGGGCATGTATTCTCCGTTTAAATAGACTGTGCGGCTCATGGCATTCTCCTTGTTTCAATATGTTTTCAGGGCGGGCCCGCGAAAGGTCAAGCTATTATCCGGTCATAATTCAATAAGGGATGAAATCATCGGCGTGCAAGCACCCCTTGCGCAGCAGATGTTGCAGGGCAAGCGCCACGGAATGTGCGTCATCCACCGCGTTGTGGGCAGCCCCGCCCTCTCGCTCTACACCAAAGTGCGCGGCAAGGTTCGGACTACGCAAGGTGACGATTTCGTCGTGCGCAATTCCGGCTTTCAACAGTAAAACCGGCGCGTTGCCAAACCGTGTGGCAGGGATCGGCGCGGGAATACCCGCCAGATAACATGAAATGGCCAGCGCCTGATATTCGTCACGGCCCCATGCCCAGAAGGGCGCACCACCGGAAAAGCCATCAAAGGCGGAAAGCGCTTCGGCCAGTTCCAAACCTTCTTGCGCCACCTTCTCCTGTGTGATGCCGGTCAGCCTAGTGAAATATGAATCCAGCGCGCAAACTTCGCCCAGCCGGTCACGCGGGACAACAATCTGACTGAAACGCGCGCCGATGTCATAATTTCCGTTCAGATCAAGACGCACAGCACCAAGCTGCACAAGAATCTGGTCAGGATCGCGCGGGCCACACCAGAACCGGCTTGGCGCACCTTCAGACGTTAGAAACTCGCAATCCCAGATAATTGCCTGCTCCATGACCTAGCCCCACAAGGCGGCGTTGGGTGGGTGCACGCCGGCCTCGTCAAAATGCAGCGCATGCTCGCGGTCTTCGGCCAGCAACAGCGGTCCGTCAAGGTCTGTATAGGCCACGCCCTGCGCGATCAAGGTGGCAGGGGCCATCGCCAGCGATGATCCCACCATACAGCCCACCATCACGCCGTAACCTTCGGCTTCGGCCGCCTTTCGCAAGGCAATCGCCTCGGTCAGCCCGCCGGTTTTGTCCAGCTTGATGTTGACGATATCGTATTTGCCCTTCAGCGCGGGCAGGCTGTCGCGGTCGTGACAGGCCTCGTCGGCGCAAACGGGCACGGGACGCTCCATGCCGGTCAGGGCGTCATCATCGCCTGCGGGCAGCGGCTGTTCCACCAGCCCAACCCCGAGGCGCAGCAAATGCGGGGCAAGGTCTGCGTAAACTTCGGCGGACCAGCCCTCGTTCGCGTCAATGATGATGCGGGATTTCGGCGCACCGGCACGCACCGCTTCTAGCCGGATCATATCGTCGGGCGTGCCCAGCTTGATCTTCAACAGCGGGCGAAAGGCGTTTCTGGCGGCTTGTTCCTGCATCTTTTCCGGCGTGTCCAGCGACAGGGTATAGGCGGTGATTTCCGGTTTCGGGGCGGGCAGGCCTGCCAGTTCCCAAACCCGTTTACCGGCCTGTTTCGCCTCCAGATCCCACAGGGCGCAATCCACCGCGTTGCGGGCGGCACCCGGCGACAAAGCATCCTGCAAATCCGCGCGGGTGATGCCCTCGGGTAATCCTTCGATTTCGGCCGTCACACTGTCCAGCGTTTCGTCATAGCGGGCATAGGGCACACATTCGCCCCAGCCGGTGACGCCATCGCGCGTGACGCGGACGGTCAGCACCCTGGCCTCGGTCCGCGAGCCGCGCGATATGGTGAACACCTGTGCCAGTTTGAACACATCGGGGGTAACGGTTATTGTCATTGCATACTCCTGAAGGCAGGACAGCCGCTTGCGGGCGAAACCTCGTCCGCAAGATTGCCCAAAGGCGGATGAAACGCCAGCCTAAATCGCCTCCAGCGCATCCACCAGACGACCAGCCCCCTGACGAAACGGGTCAACCGCCGGAATACCCATGCGTTTTTCCAGCTCCTCCAGATAGGACAACGCCTGATCCTCGCCGAAATGCTGGGTGTTGACCGAAACACCGGCCACCTGACATTTCGGGTTCACCACACGGGCCAGCGGCAGGGCGGTGTCGCGCAGCTGGTCCAGCGTGGGCAGGGAATAATCCGGCAACCCGCGCATATGGGTGCGGGTCGGCTCGTGCGCCAAAATCAGAGCATCAGGCTGCCCGCCATGGATCAGCGCCATCGTCACGCCGGAATAGGAGGCGTGGAACAGGCTGCCCTGCCCCTCGATATGATCCCAGTGATCATCGTCATTATCCGGCGTCAGATACTCAACCGAACCAGCCATGAAATCGGCGATCACCGCATCCAGCGGCACCCCGTGGCCGGTAATCAGGATACCGGTCTGGCCGGTGGCGCGGAAGGTTGATTTCATACCGCGCTTGTTCATCTCGGCATCCATCGCCAGCGCCGTATACATCTTGCCCACCGAACAATCGGTGCCCACCGCCAGCACCCGCTTGCCGCTGCGCTTCCTGCCGTTGGCGATGGGGTAGCCCACCGAGGGCACCCGCACATCATGCAGCGTGGCGCCATAGGTCTGCGCCGCCGCCACCAGCGGGCCTTCGTCGCGCAGCAGGTTGTGCAGCCCGCTGGCAATATCCATCTCCAGTTCCAGCGCCCGCACCATCACATCGCGCCAACTGTCGGAAATATGGCCGCCGCGGTTGGCCACACCGATCACCATGGTTTTCACACCGGCCGCCTTGGCCTCTTCCAGCGTCATATCCTTCAGGCCAAGGTCAGCGCCACAGCCTTCCATCCGGAACTGGCCCAGCGCGTTTTGCGGCCGCCAGTCCTTGATCCCCTGGGCCACTTTGGCCGCCAATTGGTCCGGCGCGTCGCCGAGAAAAAGAAGATACGGTGTTTCGATCATGATTCTGCCCCTGAAAAATTCCTTGGGGATCATGCGGGATCATTTGCGGAAATGGGTTGCAATAAGCACCAACTATAAGGTTATTTTTGGAAGAAACAGCGAAGAATTGCATCTTTGAGCGAAGAATGTTCTCTTTGTCAGGCGAAGAGCCGAGATTCTTCCGCCCATTGCAGCCCCCCGCAATCACACAGAATTTTCCAGCCTTGCAGGCGCCTGCGCACTATAATATCAAAACCACAACGCAATCCGAAACATCATTACGCACAGGTCCCATCATGAGCTTTCGCCTTCAACCCGCCGCCCCTGCCCGCCCCAACCGCTGCCAGTTGTTCGGCCCCGGCTCGCGCGTGGCCTTGTTTGAAAAAATGGCCGCCTCCGACGCGGATGTGATCAACCTTGATCTGGAAGACAGCGTTGCGCCGTCAGACAAGGACAGCGCGCGCCAAAATGTGATACAGGCCATCGGCGATGTCGACTGGGGCAACAAAACCCTCAGCGTGCGGATCAACGGGCTGGACACGCCTTACTGGTATCGCGATGTCGTGGACCTGCTGGAACAGGCGGATGAACGGCTGGACCAGATCATGATCCCCAAGGTGGGCTGCGCCGCCGACATCTACGCCGTGGATGCCCTGGTCACCGCGATCGAAACCGCCAAAGGACGCAGCAAAAAGATCAGCCTTGAAGTGATCATCGAGAGCGCCGCCGGCATTGCCCACGTCGAGGAAATCGCCGCCGCCTCGCCACGCCTGCAAGCGATGTCGCTTGGTGCTGCCGATTTCGCCGCCAGCATGGGGATGCAAACAACCGGCATCGGCGGCACTCAGGAAAACTATTACATGGCACATGAAGGCGCGAAATACTGGTCCGATCCATGGCACTGGGCACAGACCGCCATCGTCGCCGCCTGCCGCACCCACGGGGTGTTGCCGGTAGACGGCCCGTTCGGGGATTTCTCGGATGACGAAGGGTTCATCGCACAGGCAAAACGTTCGGCCACACTGGGCATGGTCGGCAAATGGGCGATCCACCCGAAACAGATTGCATTGGCAAACGAAGTCTTCACACCCTCC
This sequence comes from Profundibacter amoris, assembly GCF_003544895.1. Lineage (GTDB taxonomy): Bacteria > Pseudomonadota > Alphaproteobacteria > Rhodobacterales > Rhodobacteraceae > Profundibacter > Profundibacter amoris. The sequence goes on along the minus strand of NZ_CP032125.1, from coordinate 437,472 downwards.
AAAGAACAGGTGCAGGAAGCACGCGAAATCCTTGCCGCAATGGAACAGGCCAAAGCCAACGGCGAAGGCGCCACCGTCTACAAGGGCCGTCTGGTCGATATCGCCAGCATCAAACAGGCCGAAGTCATCGTGCGCCAGTCGGAAATGATCAACGGCTGATCCCTTCCAAATGGCCTAAATATCCTCGCCGAAGGCACCCGAGGCCCCTTCATGGGGCCGAGATATAAAGCGCCGCGCAGCGGCTCAATTTCGCTGGGCGACCGGCTGGCGCAGGATGGTTTTCAGCTTCTCGGGGGCAATCTTGCGCGGGTCACCAAGATAGATTTCGTGATGCAATCCGCGAGCCACAAACCCCTTGTCAGGGATGAACCGCTTGTGCATTTCTTCCAGCACCGGCCCCTCCGCATCATAAGGCCCGACATGCAGCACCTGCACAGCCAGCCCCTCGCCGAACCGCTCCAGACAAACCGCGCGCAGGGTTTCTTCGTCCGTCGGGGCCTCTTTCTTCTTGGCCGTTTTGGCGACAACGCTCTCCAGAACCTCGGCCAAATCCGCTTGCTTGACCCAATCAGGCTGCCGGATCATCATCCGCCATTTCCAACTGTCCTTGTCGCGGGATGTGAAACTGCCCATGTCATCGGCCCACCACAACCCTTCCAGTGGCGGCACCACATGATCCACGCCGCGGGGTTTGCCAAAAAATTTCAACCCGTAGCCAAGACCGTATAACGCGGCCACCGCCCGACCATAAGCAGGCGATGTATTCGGGTTCCCCATGCCATCAATCATCAGGAAATTCATTTCAGGCACGTCAATCACATCAAACCGCCCCACCTTGCCAGAATAAAGCGCCTTGTCCTGCTTTTTGAAATCGGTTTTCAACATGTCCATTCCCCTTATGCCTTAAGCGGCACACATATATCCGTCAGCAAATCATCCGGTGCGGTATCCATCGGATCGTTCAGATAAACCTCGAAACCGGGCGCATCGCGAAACTCTTTGCCCGAATTGGGCAACCATTCCCCATACATATACTCATACGCCGCATTCAGCCCCGCATACGGTCCCTTATAATGCATCACGGCCATACGCCCGTCCGGCACCCGAACATCCTGCAGGTTTTCAGGCATTTCAAAATCATCCCCCACGATCACCCCCGCGTGGCTGTTCAAATCCTGCGCCGCAACTGTTGTCGGATCGTCATAGTAAATCCCCAGCATCCCTTGCGCCTGCGGCCACAGATTGCGCGCTGTGAAAACACCGGCAACCTTCTGAAACGCATTGCCAATTTCCAGATAGGGGCCTTTGTGTGCCATAGCGGCCAAACGACGGGACGGTGCGGTGATGATTTCAACGGGAAACACCGGGTATTCTCCTTTTCTAAGTTGCAGAAACGGTGATGTCAGATCACCGCGCTTACGGAACCTGCCGGGGGATATGCCGAACACTTCGCCAAAGGCACGGGTGAAACTTTGCGCCGACGGATAGCCGCTGCGCTTTGCCACCTCGGCCACGGGATCATCCGTTTGCACCAGCCAGCACGCCGCCCGATGCAGCCGGATTCGCCGCGTGGCCTGCGCACAGGTTTCGCCGGTCATCGCATGAAACACGCGGTGCCAGTGAAAGCGGCTCATCGCTGCCACATCCGCCAGCCTGTCCAGCGACAAATCGCCCGCCGGATTGGCATGGATGTATTCCAACACCCGCATCAGACGTTTCTCATATGAACCGGCCATGCGGCCCCCTTATCAATTGCTGAAATCACCCTGCCACGGCTGGATTTAACAAATCTTGCCATAATGCCCCCGTTGCAAATCCCGCCCCGCATCGTCATATATCACAACAACCAGAATTTCGGAGAGACCCATGGCAAATTACCTCGAATTTGAAAAACCGCTGGCAGAGATCGAAAGCAAAGCCGAAGAGCTGCGCGCCATGGCCCGTGCCAACGAGGAAATGGATATCGAGGAAGAAGCCAAGGCGCTGGACAAAAAAGCCGCCGATCTTCTGAAGGATCTCTACAAAGACCTGACCCCCTGGCGCAAATGTCAGGTGGCCCGCCACCCCGACCGGCCCCATTGCAAGGATTACATCGAAGCCCTGTTTACCGAATACACCCCGCTGGCCGGTGATCGCAATTTTGCAGACGACCACGCTGTTATGGGTGGTCTGGGACGACTGGGCGATACGCCGGTGATGGTGATCGGGCTGGAAAAAGGGTTCGACACCAAAACCCGCATTGAACGCAATTTCGGCATGGCCCGACCCGAAGGCTACCGCAAGGCGATCCGCCTGATGGAACTGGCCGACAAATTCGGCCTGCCGATCATCACGCTGGTTGATACACCCGGTGCATACCCCGGCAAAGGCGCCGAGGAACGCGGACAATCCGAGGCCATCGCGCGGTCAACCGAAAAATGCCTGCAAGTCAAAGTGCCGCTGATTTCCGTAATCATCGGCGAAGGTGGCTCGGGCGGGGCTGTGGCACTGGCCACGGCCAACCGGCTGTTGATGCTGGAACATTCGGTCTATTCGGTGATCAGCCCCGAGGGCTGTGCCTCGATCCTGTGGAAAGACGCCGAAAAGATGCGCGAAGCCGCCGAAGCCCTGCGTCTGACCGCGCAGGATCTGAACCAGCTGGGTGTGGTTGACGTGATCGTCAAGGAACCCGCCGGCGGCGCACAACGTGACCGCAGCGCGGCGATTGAAGGGGTTGGCAAAGCGTTGAAGGCGACACTGAAAGAGCTGTCCAAGAAAAAGCCGAACGCGCTGGTCAAGGACCGTCGCCAGAAATTCCTGTCAATCGGGTCAAAAGGTTTGGCAGCGTAAAGCCCACTTTCTTTGTAACATTATTAACAAAATCACAGATCAAAGTAATAGGCGGCTCCCGTCCTCTATTGTTATGGTCATCTCTACATTGAACGGGCCTACAGATTCTGTGGCCTAACTATGGGGAGGTGAATGTATCAAAACTCCCCTGATAATAAATGGGAGAGAATGGATGCTAAAAAAATCACTTTTTGCCGGCGTTGTAATGGCTCTGGGGCTGACGGCAGGCGCGGCCATTGCCGAATATCCTGAAAAATCTATCACAATTGTTGTCCCGTCCAAGGCTGGCGGATCAACGGATCGCACGGCACGCATGTTCACGGAACTGGCCGAGAAAAACTATGACGGCTTTGAATTCGTGATCAAAAACGTGCCTGGTTCGGGCGGTCAAAAGGGCTTTGAAGACATCGCTCGCGCCACTCCGGACGGCTACACCATCGGCCTTGTCTTCACACCCCAACTGGTGGCGCATATTGTTTCGGGTCGTGCAAAGTATACGCTCGACAGTTTTCACATTATGGGCAACACCGCACAGGATCCGGCCATCGTGGTTGTTCCCAAAGACAGCGCGATCACCGATATGGCCAGTCTGGCCGAAGCGGCCAAGGCCAATTCCCTGACCGTAGCTGTGAACGGCATCGGCTCGGATGATTTCCTTGCCGCCAAAGCCTTTGAAGCCGCGACCGGCGTTGAATTCAACCTGCTGCCCACCAAAGGGTCGACCGAACAAAAAGCGGCCATCCTTGGCGGCCATGTGGATGCGGCCTTCATGAACCTGTCGCAGATGATCAAACAGCACAAGGCCGGAGATGCCCGCATCATCGCCCTTCTGACAGAAGAGCGTGACGAACATCTGCCGGACATGCCCACAGCCAAGGAACAGGGCATCACCGTATTGATGCGCGCCACCCGTGGTTTTGTTGCACCTGCCGGAATTGATGCCGCAGTGCAGGATCAGCTGGACAAAATGCTGACCGAAGTCATGGCCAGCGATGAATTCATTGCCAATGCCAAAACCGGTTCGATCTTTCTGCTGCCAATGAGCGGGCCAGACTACCTGTCTTACCTGCAATCATTGCAGGCAGAAACCCAGGCTGTTTTCGACAAAGCGCCTTGGTAATGACCAGGAAAACCGTTGACCGCGCCGTTCTGGTGCTGCTCATCGTAATGGCTGTGCTGCTTTACTTCAGCACAGCCTATTACAAAGGCATCGCGATCAAGACTTCCGCCAAATACGTGCAGTTTCTGGCGGTGTTTATTGGCGGGCTGTCTGTTGTCCAGCTGGGCCATAGCCTGCTGAAAGACCGCAGCCATGACAGGCTGGTCCTGACCGGTCATTTGCCACGTTTTCTTGGCCTGCTGGTTGCCCTGATCATCTTTGCGCTGGTGTTCGAGCCTTTGGGCTTTTTCATTCCTGCGGCAATCTTTATTCCGGTTATGTCATACATGCTGGGATACCGAAATCTGCTGACAATCGGGCTGACGACCGTTGGCGTGCTGGGCTTTGTCTATCTGGTGTTTATCCAACTTCTGTCGGTCAATTTGCCCGGCATCAATTTCTGACGGGGACCGTGAATGTTTGAATATCTGGCAATTGTTTTTTCCGGCCCCGCCCTGCTGACCATTGCAATCGGCACCGTTGCCGGTGTGGCAATCGGTGGCATGCCCGGCCTGACAGCCACTATGGCTGTGGGCCTGCTGGTGCCGTTTACCTACACAATGGACCCGACAATGGGCCTGATGTTGTTGGGCGGTATTTACTGTGGCGCCATGTATGGCGGCTCGATCCCTGCTATTTTGCTGAACACACCGGGCACACCTGCCGCTGTTGCCACCGCCATCGAGGGCTATCCGATGAGCAAAAAAGGCAAGGCCGGTCTTGCGCTGAAGGTTTCGGTGATTGCATCCTTCACCGGCGGGATGTTTTCAATCATGATCCTGCTGCTGTTCGCCCCCGTATTGGCGCGGCAGGCGCTGGCTTTTGGTCCGGCGGAAACCTTTTTGCTGGCGCTGATGGGTTTGGCGGGGATCATTTCGATTGCCGATGAAAACTCGTCCCTGCTAAAGGCGCTGATCGCGGGCCTGCTGGGTATGATCATTGCCGTTGTCGGCACCGACGACATGTCAGGCAGCCAGCGCTATACGATGGGGCTGGTGGAACTGGTCGACGGGATTGATTTCATGCCGGCGCTGATTGGCCTGTTTTCGATGATCCAGATGCTGGAACTGGCCGGAATGCAGCACCACACTGTCGATACCTCGGCCTTGCACAAAAAGCAGAAAAGCGAACCGATGCCAAAAGGGATCGGCAAGCATATCGCGCTTGGGTCAGGCACCGGCACGGTGATCGGCATTCTGCCGGGTGAAGGCGCAACCATTGCCGCGTTTATTTCCTACAACCTGTCCAAACGCATCTCTAAAACCAAAGAGCTGTTCGGCAAGGGCAACCCCGAAGGCATTGCCGCCGCTGAATCCGGCAACAACGGTTGCGTTGGCGGCTCGCTGGTTCCCACATTGACGCTGGGCATTCCGGGAAATTCGGTGGCCGCCGCCCTGATGGGCGCCTTTATCATCCACGGGATGATCCCGGGGCCGGATCTGTTTACCGAATATGCCAACCGGACCTATCCGTTCATCATCTCGATGTTTGTCGCCAACGGGGTATTCCTGATTGTGGGGCTGTCATTCGCGCCCTATCTGGCCCGTATCGCCCTGATCCCGCCGGCCCTGATGGTGCCCGTGGTCAGTGCCTTTGCGGTGCTGGGATCCTATGCGCTGAACAACTCGGTGTTCGATGTCTATCTGATGATCGCCTTTGCCCTTGGCGGGCTGGTGATCAAAAAGCTGGGCTATTCGCTCGAGGCGCTGATCCTTGGCCTGATCCTTGGCCCGATTGCCGAGGGTGGCTTTACGCAAGGTATGATCATCGGTCACGGCTCGCCTATGATCTTCTTTCACAGCAATATCGCCAAGGTTATGTGGGTGATCATTCTGGCCCTGCTGATCCCGCCGCTGTATTCCTATTACAAAATGGTGCGCGGCGGAAAACCACAGGCCGAATAAGAAAAACTAAAAGGGGCGTATAATCTGCGCCCCTTTTGCTATCCATATGTCTGTGCATAGGCCCTGTCGGGGTGTTCCAGATGCGGCACGGCACCAAATTGCGTCAGATGCAATTCATCGCCCAGCAGTTCGAATTTGTGGACCGAGGTATTCATCACCCGCAAAAACAGCTTGGTCTTTTTCACCATGTCCAGCCCCAGCGCGATGGCTGACAGCGTGGCAATCACACCGGTTGACGTGACCAGCACCGTGCGCCCCTCCTGCCCTGCCGCATTGTGCAGCGCGCCCATGATCCGGCTGCAAAATTCGTCATAGGTTTCCAGATCGCCGTTCATTCCGCCCTGGCGCCAGACATCCAGAACCTGCGGCACATGCCGGGCGAAACTCTGGATATCATCGGGAATATCCACCCCGTGACTGGCCTTCAGGCTGGCGGCCAGACCGAAATAGTCCAGCTCGTTCAACCGCGGGTCAATGCTGTGATGCACGCCCAGTGCCAACCCCTCGGCGGTCTGGACCTGCCGCTTCATATCGCCCGAGATGATCCGCTCGAACGGCCCCCCGTCGCGCAGGGCCTCGCCCAGCCAGCGTGCCTGCCGGTGGCCCAGATCACTAAGATTGTCATAGCTCGCCTCGTCCTGCGCGCCCGTCTGGGCCTGCCCGTGGCGGATCAGGGTCAGTTCTACCACAGTGTTTCCTTTGCGCGGGCGCCCCAGTCGCGGTCATAGGTTGCGCCGTCAAATTCGCCGGATGTCATTTCCTTCAGCATATCGCCCACCGTTGGCAGACCTTGGGACAGGTCCCCGTCCGTCCACAAACCCGCCCGCATCACGGCCCGCGCGCATTGGGAATAGATTTCGGAAATTTTGACAATGATCACCAAACGCGGCCGCTTGCCGTCCTTTTCAAACCGCGCGCGGATACCGGCATCAATGGTGATCCGCGCACAGCCATTCACCCGCACCACATTATCGGAACCGGCAACCATGAACATCAGCGCGATACGTTCGTCCGCCACCAGATTGCGCAGGCTGTCCATGCGGTTGTTGCCGCGCCAGTCCGGCAGGGCCAGCGTGTGTTCGTCCAGTTCCTGCACCACCGGCCCATCGTCGCCACGGGGTGAACCATCAACACCATCCGGCCCCACAGTGGAAACCACACAAAACCGGCTGCGCATAATCCACGCGCGGTAGGTGGGTGTCATCCGGTGCGCCACCTTGACCAGCGCGGCTTGTGCCGGATGCCCGTAGAGCGCCTCCAGTTCTTCGATACTGTCGATATACTCCATCCGCTACCTTTCCGGCACAAAGCCCGCCTCGGCCATCAAACGGTCCGAATTTTCCTCGATCACCTGCTCCAGTTCGGCCATGAATTCATCGCGCGGTTTACCCGCCTTGATGGGGGGCAGATATTCCAGCACCGCCACACCGGGTTTGCGGTAAACCCCGCGTTTGGGCCAGAACACCCCGACGTTGGTCGCCGCCGGAACGCAATCCTGTCCGGTCTGCTCATACAGCAACCCCGTGCCGATCTTGTAAGGGGCCTTGACCCCCGGTGCGATACGGGTGCCTTGCGGATAGATCACCAACTGTCCTTTGGCGATTTTGCCGCTTTTCACATCCGCCATCATTCTGGCAATCGCCCGCCCGCGATCCCCGCGTTTGACCGGCACATTGCCCATGCGCTTGCCGAAAAAGTGGAAAATCGGCATCCTGTGCAATTCGCGTTTGATGATGAACCGCGGGTTAGTGGCGGTCGAGACGATCAAAATGACATCCAGAAATGACTGGTGCTTGGAAGCAATCAGACATTCATCGGTCGGAATTTCCCCGCGCACTTCGGTTTTCAACCCCACCATCCAGCGCAACGTCCAGCGGCAATAGTTGGCATAGGCCTTGATATAGGCGAAAACCGCCTTGTAGGTGAAAAAGGCGAACGGCAGGTAAACCAGCGCCATCAGCGGCATCATGATATACATCTGGATGCTGAACAGAAGACTGCGCAGCCACTGGATTGCGTATTTCATCAGGTTAGCTCCTTCAATCTGCGCAAGGCCGCCGTGCGTGTGGCCCAGAAGGCCACCAAAGCCGCCAACGGGGGTATGACAAAGGGCAATAGCCAATGCCACCCCTGAAAGCCAAGCCCTGTCAGGAAACCGCCCGCTTCCGAGGTGCCGGGTAGAAAGGCAACAGCAAGCATCCCGGCCACGACACCGATCAGGGCGCCAGACAATGCCCGCAAGGTAAAGCGGCGCACAAAGGCGCGGGCGATATAGGCGTCATGCGCGCCAACCAGACGCAACACGCTGATCACTTGCGCATTTGCCGAAAGGGCCGCGTTTGCGGCCAGCGTTATCATCGCGCCCGTGGCCAGTGCGATCAGCAGGATTGACAACACCCCCAGAAACCGCAGCCGGTCTGCCGCCTTGATCAGGGGTTTGCGCCATCGGGTATGATCATCCAGCACCGCCCCCGGTGCTTCGGCAGACAGGCGCAAGCGCAGCCCGTCGGAATCATAGCCCGACGCGTCCTCGATCACCTCGATCAATTGCGGCACCGGCAGGCTTTCGATCGGCAGGTCGGGGCCAAACCACGGCTCCAGCAACTTGCGCTGTTCTTCTTGCGAAAGCGCCTTGGCGCTGGCCACACCTGTTGTGGTGCGCAGCACCTCCAGCGCGGCGCGCATCTGGGCCTCCATCTGCCCCGCCGGCGCCGATATCCGCACCGTTGATGACCGCGCCAATTCGGACGCCCAGCGATCTGCCAAACGCCCGGTCGCCAGCGACAAGGCCAGCGCGAAAACCGCAAGAAATGCCATAGCGGCCGAGGTAAACAACGTCAGCGTAGCCGTATACCCGCTGGGCGGAACCACCTTGTCCGCTTGCGAGTCACCTTTGAGCAGCGCAATCAACTCCGAGACATCCAGTTTCACAAATCCGCCCCCGCCAGTTGTAATTGCCTGTTGCTGATCCGTAACACCCGCGCATTCACCTGCGACTTGGCCGTACGGATCAAATTCAGATCATGGGTGGCAATCATGATGGTTTTACCCATCTTGTTCAGCTCAACCAGCAACGATATCAAACGCTTGGACATTTCCCAGTCCACATTTCCCGTTGGTTCGTCCGCCAAAACAACATCGGGTGACATGATCACAGCGCGTGCCAGCGCGGCGCGCTGCCTTTCCCCCCCGGATAATTCTGCCGGCAATGCGTCTGCGCGATCCTCTAGGCCAACCCATGATAGCAGATCCTTCAGGTTGGCCTCTTCGGCGCTGGCATCACGGCCGGAAACCCTTATTGGCAAGGCTACATTGGCTGCAATCGACAAATGGTCCAGAAACCGGCAATCCTGATGCACCACCCCGATGCGTTGCCGGTTGCGGGCAATTTCATCGCGGCCCATTGCCGCAACATCCTTGCCAAATACCTGCACCCGCCCCGATGTCGCCGCCAGTTCCATATAACACAATTTCAGAAATGTGGATTTCCCTGCACCGGATGGTCCCGTCAGGAAATGAAAGGATCCAGGGGCCAGTTTAAGCGAAATATCCGACAACAGCTCGCCGCCGCCGTAATTATAGGCCACATTTTGTAGCTCGATCACATACTGCCCTTTCTTTACGAATTGGAGACAGTTGTGCATAAGAATGGAAAATGTTTCAATGGCAACAACGATCAAAAAGATTGATCTTCGCCAATCCATTGATACAACGTAATAGTTAACAGATTTAAGAAAACTTAACTTGCAGTGAATGTGGGGACAAACATGCGGTTAATATGCCCAAATTGCGATGCGCAATACGAGGTGGACGATAGCGTCATCCCAATTGAAGGGCGTGATGTTCAGTGCTCCAGCTGTGGCCATACGTGGTTCCAGAAATCGGCAGCCCAGTTGGAGGCCGATGGCGAAACGCCCGTGGACGCCCCGAAACAGGATGCGGAGCAGAAAACAGACGCAGCGCCGGAAACGACAGACGAGGGTGATACCAAATCCGCTGAAGCAAGCGAAACAACAGATCAATCCGATGAAGCCGCCGAGTCCGACAAGGATAGCGACGACCAGGAACCCGCCCCCCGCAAGACTGACGAATCCGTATTGGGAATTCTGCGGGAAGAAGCCGCACGGGAAGCCGCTGCAAGAGCAAAAGAGGCCAAGGGCACACAAGACCCCGAGCCAAAGGCCGGACTGGACCTGTCCAAAACCTCTAGCGATACCCCATCCGATGTTTCCATAGCATCGGCAAAGCCACACCCTGACAGCCAGCCCACTGCTGAAAGCGGTGCCTCAGCCCATCGTGACCGGTTGCCGGATATTGATGAAATCAACTCGACTCTGCGCGCCGCGACTGATTCACTTGACGAAACCACCGAGGACGACGAGGCGCAGCCAAGCGGGCGGCGCGGATTCAGGCTTGGATTCTCGCTGGTTCTGATTCTGGCAACGCTGGGATTGCTGGCGTATATTTACGCCCCCGATATTGTTCAGCGGTTCCCTGAAAGCGAACCCTATATGGTCAGCTATGTCGAACAGGTGAACAACCTGCGGGATTGGCTGGACCAGATGATGAAGGCTGCGACAGATAAAATGTCGGGCACTGCCGGCAATTAACAGGCCATTCCACAGCTGGCTTTAATACTTGTCCAGCAGGCGTTTCAGATAGTCCCGTTCAATTTCCGGGCGGCTTCGGTCACCTGAACGGCGGCGCAATTCTTTCAGCAATTCCTGCGCACGGCGGCGCACATCCCCGTTCAGCAACACATCACCCTGCGTTGCAGATGATCCGCGCCCGCTGTTGTCGCGTCCCAGCGGATCGCGCCCGTTGGCCTGATCGCGTGTTTGCGCCTGCCCTTGCTGGCTTCCGTCCTGTTGACGGTTTTGCGCCAATGCATCACCCAGATTGCGCATCCCTTCGCGCAGGGCTTCCAGTGCCTCGGCCTGATTGTCCAGCGCCTCGGCCAGCTGCCCATCCCGCAATGCCTGTTCGGCCCCGTCCATCGCGCGACCGGCACGTTCCAGCGCCTCGCGAGCGGCATCGCCTTCGGCAGTTCCAGCCCCTGGCAGGCCATTTTCCTGACGGCGCAATTCGTCCCGCAAGGCCTGTTGGCGATCCGCAAGGCTTTCGCTCTGCCCCTTGCCACCACCCTCTTGGCCGGTCTGGCCTTCGCCCCCGCCCTGCCCCTGATCACCTTGTCCTGTGTGGCTGCGCCCTTCACCCTGCCCACCGGATTCGCCACGGTTCTGGCCACTTTCCCCACGGTTGGCGTTGGGGTTGAACTGTTCCTGCAAATCGCGGAATGCCTCGTCTGACAGCCCTTGCTGATCGCGCAGGGTGTCTTTCAGATCTTCCATCGACTGCTGGTCGGGGCTGCCTTCGCCTTGGCCGTTCTGATTTTCGGCCATTTGCAGGTTTTCCATCATTTCATTCATGCGCTGCATCAGATCGGCGGCTTCTTCCATCCGCCCTTCTTCCATCAGCTCCTGGATCCGGTCCATCAGGGCCTGTAATTCTTCCTGCGTAAATTCAAAGGTCTCGCCATTTTGCGCCTGTTGCTGGTCCTGCTCGCCATTCTGGCGCTGCTGTTCCGCCAACTGGCGCATGTAATCCTTGGTGGCGTCGCGCAATTCCTGCATCAGGTCTTCGATTTCTTCCTTGCTGGCCCCGTTTTTCATCGCCTCTGCCAGCCGTTCCTGCGCACGGTGCAGCCGTTCCTTGGCATCCGCCAAAGAACCATCCTCGAAAATCAGCGCGATATCCCACAGTGCAGCCGCAATTTCATCCTGCAATTCAGGCGTCATGCCAAAGGCCACGCCGGCCTCGAGCCGCCGGATTGCCACCCGCAACATCAGATAGGCACTGTCATTGCGCACAAAACCTTCGGGCCGGTGTGTCACCGCCCGCAGCACCTGTGCCACCCGCGCCCCGTTCTGGCGCGACCACAGCAAATCACGGCGCTGCTCAACCACCGCACGGGCCAGCGGCGCAAAGAAACGGCGCCCCGGCATCAGCATATGCATGGCTTCGGACCGGCCGGTTTGTCCCGAGGCATCCTCGACCGTCAGGGTCAGCGTGACGGGCAGGCCGGACCACGGGTGTTCGGATAGATCATCCACCAGTTCCTCGGTAAATTCGGCGCGGCTGCCGGTGATCGGCAAGGGCAGGTCAAGGACAACAGGATCGCGTTCTTCAGGATCAACAGCCAGCCCGTAGCGGCGATCAACCGTCTCCAGATCCAGCCGGAATTCCGCAGTGCCGCGCACCACGGCGTAATCGTCACTGGCGGCAAAGGGCTGCTTCATCACCCCCCGCGCCTCGCGTTTCAGCTCGCCGTCAAAGCGCACCGTTGGCGGCAGGTCGGGCAGCAAGGCAATTTGCCATTCGGCCCCGCCCTGCCCTTCAATCGCCAGAACGCCGTCTTTCGTAACCGTCATTTCCTGCGATACAGCGGTGGCGTCCTCTGTGATTTCATCCGAAACCGTCTGGCGCACAGTCAGCGACCCGACCTTGCCATACAGGCGCACCGTGATGCGCGACCCTTTGGGCACGCTTAAATCACCTTGCGGCAGGTCATTCAGATACAGGCTCGGCTTGCCTGTATAGGCGGGTGGCTCGACCCAGCCTTCCCAGCTTGGCCCCGCAGCCATGGCGGTTCCGCCCGCACCTGAGGCAATATCCGCCACGGTCTGCACACGGTTCAATGATCCAAACAGCAGTGCCACCAGCAAGGCCAGCGCCGCCACATAGCGTAGCGCATAGGGGTCTTTTGCGGACACGCGCAAATCGGCAGGGGCAGGTTTGGCCCCTTTGGCCCGTGCAGCCATGCGCGCGACATGGGCCTTCCAGACGGCCTGTGAAGCCGCATCATCCGCGCCGATTGCCTGCGTATCGGTCAGTGCCGTGATGGGGCGGCCGGGCAAAGTGGCATCCAGCCGTTCGCGCGCCTCGCCCTCGGTTGGCCAGCGAAACCGACGTAGCCCGTAAACCAGCGTCCACACAGCCGCCAGTGCAAACACAGCCACCGCCGCCATTGCCAGTTTCGGCGGGGTGAAATCCTGCACCCCCAGCATCACCAGCGCAATCGCCAGCATCAGCACCGACCACAGCGGCCAGAATGCCTTGGTCGCCCGTTCTGCCACCATACCCGCACGGGTCAGGCGCAGGGGCCATGCCAAACCTTTCAGGGCGTCGTCCTTTGGGGTGCGATTGCCGCTCATACCGATCCTTTTTGGCCCCGATAGGTCAGAGCCATTCCGGTATGGTATCGCGGTTTATCATATCTTCCAAGGTCGGGCGGGGCCGGATGACAGCGAATTGATGCCCATCGACCAGAACTTCGGGGATCATCGGGCGGGAATTGTATTCCGAAGCCATCACCGCGCCATAAGCACCGGCCGATCGAAACGCTACCAGATCACCGGCCTGTTGTGGCGTCAGGTTGCGCTGTTTGGCGAATGTGTCGCCGCTTTCGCAAACAGGGCCAACGATGTCGTAAGGGGATTGCTCCATCCCCGCTTCGGCCTCGACCACAGGCAGGATGTCATGGTGTGCCTCGTACATCGCGGGGCGGATCAGATCGTTCATCGCAGCGTCCACGATCAGGAACTGGCGGTCCTCGCCCTGTTTTACATAGATCACTTCCGCCACCAGAATTCCGGCATTGCCGGCAATCAGACGGCCCGGCTCAATCTCGATCTCGCAATCCAGATCGCCCAGCACCTCCTTGACCATCTGGCCGTATTCCATTGGCAGGGGTGGCGCATCATTTGAACGTTCGTAGGGGATACCCAGACCGCCGCCCAGATCAAGGCGGCGGATGTTGTGACCCTCGGCGCGCAGTTGTTTGGTCAGGTCAGCCACTTTTTCATAAGCGGCGCGGTAGGGTTCAAGCTGTGTTAACTGGCTGCCGATGTGAACGTCGATGCCGATCACGTCCAGCCCCTTCATCGCCGCCGCTTGTGCATAGACCGTTGAGGCCCGCGATATCGGGATACCGAATTTGTTTTCCGATTTGCCGGTGGCAATTTTAGCGTGGGTTTTGGCATCGACATCGGGATTCACCCGAATGGTGATCGGCGCGACCATATCCAGTGACAGGGCCACCTCGTTCAGCGCAATCATTTCCGGTTCGGATTCGACATTGAACTGACGGATACCGCCGCTCAGCGCCATGTGCATTTCCTGCCGTGTTTTGCCAACGCCGGAAAACACGATCCGCTCGCCGGGCACACCGGCGGCTTTTGCGCGGGCATATTCGCCACCCGAAACCACATCCATACCCGCGCCCATATCCGCCATCAGTTTCAACACTGCCTGATTGGAATTGGCCTTCATCGCATAGCAAACCAGATGGTCCATCCCTTCTAGCGCCTCGTCAAACAGCCGGAAATGGCGGCGCAGGGTGGCGGCGGAATAGAGGTAGAACGGCGTCCCCACCTGTGCGGCGATTTCAGGGATTGCAACGTCTTCGGCATGAAGGATGCCAATTTGGTATAGAAAGTAATCCATCAGTCGGTCGGCCCTGTGCGTTAGTATAGAAATAGCGGCAAGCCGCAAGACACACCGATAAGGAAAGTTGCGGGAATGGCAAGCAGAGGAAGGCGGTTATTTCGCGGCAATGTGTCCGCCAGAACCCAGATCGTTAGTGCGATAGCGGAAATCACCAGATCCCAAAACAGCCCCGTTGCCGCCGCGTTTTGCTGCCATGCGGTGATCAACCCGCCAACGGACAGGCCATTTTCAATGATCCACGGGGCAAGGTAGCTCATCGGCAATAACGCCCCAAGGATCGCCAGCAGCAAATACGTTGCGCGCAGTTTTGACATTAGACCTCTCCTTGGATTTCCAGCCCGCGCCGGAGCATTTCCAGCGTTGTGTCCATCATGGAGCGGTATCGCGCATCTTCCAGCCCGAACATCGCCCGATGGGTCACCATTCCGTCAATCAGCGCTGCAATACTACGCCCTGTTGCATCTGCGTCTATGTCGCTACGCACCTCTCCCACTTTGACCAGATGGCGCAATTGCTCTGTGCTTTGCGCTCCGATCCGCTCGAAAAACCCGGCAACTTCGGCGACCACCTCGTCCGAGCCAAAGCTGGGGCCAAGCACCTCGAAAAACATCCTTGTCTCGATGCGGGTTTCTTCCGAGGCATCCAGCGCCGTTCTGATTTGCGACATATAGTCCGTCAGCGTCCGGACCTCGCGTTGTGGCATTATCTGTTGTTCGATTTCCTGAAAAATCCATTTTACCAGTGCCGTGGTCAGTTGGTCCTTGCTTTTGAAATACAGATACAGCGTGCCCTTGGCCAAACCGGCCGCTTTGGCGATGTCGCTCATCTTGGCGGCGTGAAACCCTTGGGTGGAATAGCATTGCATCGCGGCTTCCATGATCCGCACCCGCATTGCATCTTTATCAACAATCTTTGGCATGCCCCCTTTTTAAAAGGTTTCCGGCACAGGGCAAGCTATAAATGACTTGACGGTCATTTTAAATCTCCCTATTAATGACCCAATAGTCATTTAAGAGGCGCCAATATGTCTACTGTACCGCTTGAACGCCGCCCGCACGGCTTTGGTTGGCCCGATGATACCCGCCCGTTTTTCAGGCCCGCTGGAAAACTGCTATTGTTGCTGGTGATCACCTTCATCACACTTGTGCCCGGCGGCCCGGTCGAGACCCGCGATTTTTCAGGCCTTGGCGGGCCTGTGTTTTGGGGATTCAATGTGTTTCTGGTGCTGTTGGGGGTTGGGGCAATCGCATCCGGCATCGGCTTGTTGCGGGACAGCAAAGCAGCGGCGATCGGCGGAATCATTGCCGGATGGGGATATATCTTTGTGGTGCTGCTTGATCTGGGCCATGTGTTTCCCGCAACCCCCGACCCGATCCCGTTGTTGCTGGGTCTGATCGAAATACTGGATGCAATGCTCGCCGCCTATGTTATTGTGCTGTGCCATCGCGGATTGAATAGATAATGACCGAACCTTATGCCCCTTTGAACACCCTGAAACCCGTCGCCAAAGACATCTGGGTCGTGGATGGGCCATCCATCAAATTCTACGGCGCCCCCTTTTCCACCCGCATGACCGTGGTGCGGCTAAAAAACGGTGATATCTGGCTGCACTCTCCAACCAAAATATGCGACAGCCTGCGGGATGAAGTAACCGCCCTTGGCCCCGTCTGCCACCTGATTGCGCCCAACTGGATTCACTATGCCTATATCGCGGAATGGCAAAAAGCCTTTCCCAAGGCCCGCGCCTATGCAGCACCCGGTGTGGTGAAACGGGCCAGAAAACACGGGATGGCCTTGCGCTTTGACGAGGATCTGACCCAGACCCCGCCCACCGCATGGGCCGGCCAGATCGAACAGATGATTGTCGAGGGCAGCAAGATCCACCGCGAGGCGGTGTTCTTTCATAAGCACTCAAAAACCCTGATCCTGACTGATCTGATTGAAAATTTCGAACCGGACAAACTGGGCTGGTTCCTGCGTATCCTGACCAAATGGGGCAACATTCAGGATCCGGACGGGCAGATGCCGCGTGACATGCGGATGACCTTTTCCAAGCACCGCGACTTGCTGCGCGCCGAGGTCGAAAAGATGATCGGCTGGGGACCGGAACGCATCATTCTGGCGCACGGGCGCTGGTATGACAAAAACGCCGTGGCCGAATTGAAACGGGCGTTCCGCTGGGTGTTATAGCCCGAGAATCAGGTTTACCGGCCCGACCTTTGTGCCCAAAGAAACCGACGGGTGCACACCGCTTGGCGTCACCGTAACACCCGCATTCATTGACGGGCGCACCGGTTCGCCATCCGCGCCACAGGCAGCCAGCGTAGCCAATGCGATCATTGCCAGAACTGTTCTCATTTCAACGCCTCTTTCCAGCGGGCAATCTGTTTGCGGACCTCGCCGGGCGCTGTGCCGCCGTAACTGGTGCGGCTGGCGACCGAATTATGCACGCCCAGCACATCAAACACACCCGCATTGATGTTTTCATGCACGCTTTGCATATCATCCAGCGACAGGTCGGGCAAATCACAGCCCTTGGTCTCGGCCATTGCCACCAGCGTGCCGGTCACATGATGCGCCTCGCGAAACGGCATCCCCAACTCGCGCACAAGCCAGTCGGCCAGATCGGTGGCGGTGGAAAATCCGGTGGCCGCCGCGCGCTCCAGCGCGTCCACATTGGCGTTCATATCGCTGACCATGCCGGTCATCGCAGCCAGTGCCAGCATCAGGCTGTCGGCGGCATCGAACACCTGTTCCTTGTCTTCCTGCATGTCTTTGGAATAGGTCAGCGGCAGGCCCTTCATCACAGTGAACAGCCCCACCATCGCCCCCATAATCCGGCCGATCTTGGCGCGGATCAGTTCCGCCGCATCCGGGTTTTTCTTTTGCGGCATGATGCTTGATCCGGTGGAAAACCGGTCCGACAATTGCACAAATCGAAACTGGGCCGAGGACCAGATCACCAGTTCTTCCGAAAACCGCGACAGGTGCATTGCAGTTATTGAACATGCGGCCAGATACTCCAGCGCAAAATCCCGATCCGCCACAGCGTCCAGAGAATTGGAGGCCGGCGCGTCAAAGCCCAGCGCCTGTGCCGTCATATGCCGGTCGATCGGAAAGGATGTGCCGGCCAGTGCCGCCGCGCCCAAAGGTGATTGGTTCATACGTTTGCGTGCATCGGCAAAGCGGCTCATATCACGGCCGAACATTTCCACATAGGCCATCATGTGATGGCCCCATGTCACCGGCTGCGCCACCTGCAAATGGGTGAAGCCGGGCATCACCCAATCCGCCCCGGCCTCGGCCTGTGCCAGCAGCGCCTGTATCAGCGCCTGCAAACCGCTGATCGCCGCATCCGTTTGTTCGCGCACCCACATGCGGAAATCCAGCGCAACCTGATCATTGCGCGACCGCGCCGTGTGCAGCCGCCCCGCCGGTTCGCCAATCAGATCCTTCAGGCGGGATTCCACATTCATGTGGATATCCTCGAGCGCCGTGGAAAATTCGAACGTGCCGCCCTCGATCTCTGACAATACCGTGAGAAGCCCTTCCCTTATCGCCGCCGCATCCGTATCAGTGATGATACCCGCCGCCGCCAACATTGCGGCATGGGCACGCGAGCCTTCGATGTCCTGTTTGGCCATCCGCTGGTCGAACCCGATCGAGGCATTGATTGCCTCCATGATCGCATCCGGCCCTGCGGCAAACCGACCACCCCACATGGTGTTGGCTTTTGCGTTATCTTTGCTAGTTTCGGTCATCATCGGCACCCGGAGAATTGATATGCAGTTACGTTCAGCAATCCTATATGCGGCAATCGCGGCCGGTGCAATCTATGCGGTCAGCAATATCGAGGCTGTCAAAGACGCATTGGGTCTGAAATCAGCCCCCCAAGAGGTGACCCAAAGCACCGGCCTGAGCGGCCCGCACCCGCTGGCCGAGGGATTGATGCTGAAACTTTCATTCCATGAAACGGCCAAGCCCGCCGTTAACACGCCTTTCACTGACGCGGATGGAAACGAACACACACTGGCCGAATACAAAGGCAAATATGTGCTGGTGAACATCTGGGCCACATGGTGCCCGCCATGCCGTCAGGAAATGCCGTCACTGGACCGGCTACAGAAACAAAAAGGCGGCGACAATTTCGAGGTCGTCACCATTGCCACCGGCCGCAATACCGTGCCTGCGATCAACAAATTCTTTGAAACAGCCAATATCACCAGCCTGCCGGTCCTGCTGGACCCCAAGCAAACTCTGGCCCGAAGCATGAATGTTCTGGGCCTGCCGGTTTCGGTGATCCTGAACCCCGAGGGTCAGGAAATCGCCCGTCTGACCGGCGGCGCGGAATGGGATACCGACAGCACATTCGCCATCATCCAGTCCCTGATTGCACCCTAACGCGCCAGTTTTGCCACCCTGTCGTGGCATTCGCATCCGACTTCATGGTCGTTCACCAGACCCACGGCCTGCATAAAGGCGTAGACGATTGTCGGGCCGCAAAACCGGAATCCCGCCTTTTTCAAATCCTTTGATATCTGCACTGACAGGGGCGTTTGCGCCGGAACCTCGGCCATGGTTTTGAACCGGTTCCGCAGCGGCTTGCCATCCACATAATTCCACAGGAACGTATCAAACCCCTCGCGGGCCTCGATCACCTGCCACGCCCTGGCATTGCCGATCGTTGCTTCGATCTTGCCGCGATGGCGGACAATGCCCGCATCCTGTAGCAGGCGTTCAACCTCGGTTTCGCCCCACCCGGCAATGACATCCGGATCGAACCCCGCAAACGCCGCCCGGAAATTATCGCGCTTCTTCAGAATGGTGATCCAGCTAAGTCCGGCCTGAAACCCGTCCAGAATCAGCTTCTCCCACAAAGCACGGCTGTCATACTCGGGAACGCCCCATTCCTCGTCATGATAGGAAATATAAATCGGCTCATTCCCGACCCATGCGCATCTGTTTTCCATAATATGTCCTGCTTTCCACCGGTTACACTGTATTCCAGCATTTTAGTATAATTAGAGAAAAATGTGAATCTTTACCTGTTGTTAGGCGCTATTCCTCCATTGTGCCCCTACACGGGACGGAGAATCAAATGCGACCAAAGACAATTCCGACAAAACCTGACCCAACCCCACTTATGGATAACCCCTTGGATTTTGCCATCCGTGAACGTGACAGGGATACAATGCAAATGGTCCGTGACGCGTTGCAACGCAAACAGGTGATGCTGGCCTATCAACCTGTTGTCCGCGCCGACACCCCCAATCCCCCCGCTTTTTACGAGGGGTTGATCCGTGTGCTGGACGACACCGGCCGCATCATTCCCGCACGTGACTTTATTGAAGTGGTGGAAACGGATGAAATGGGGCGGGTACTGGATTGCCACGCATTGGAACTGGGGCTTGAGGCTCTGGCACAAGAACCCACATTACGCCTGTCAATAAACATGTCCGCCCGTTCAATCGGCTATCCAAGGTGGATGCAAATTTTGAATTATGGAATCTCTCAGGATGAAACCATCGCGGAACGGCTTATTCTGGAAATAACCGAATCCTCGGCCATGCTGATGCCGGATATCGTCACAGCCTTTATGCGCGATCTGCAAGCATTGGGTATTTCATTTGCATTGGATGATTTTGGCGCGGGATTTACGGCCTTTCGATTCCTCAAGAATTTCTACTTTGATATCGTCAAAATTGATGGCCAGTTCATCCGCAACATTCAGGATGATACGGACAATCAGGTACTGACACAGGCACTGGTTTCGATTGCGGAACAGTTCGAAATGTTCACCGTCGCTGAATGTGTCGAAACCGCGGAAGATGCCGAATTTCTTCGTAAAATCGGTGTTGATTGCCTGCAAGGGTACCACTTTGGGGCCCCGACGATAACACCGCCATGGCATATCGCGGATCAGGAAAGGCGCGCATAATCCAAATATACACACCTATTGCCGCAAAGCATCAAACCTCCTAACACTGGGCGCAACACGGGGGCAAGGCAGGTCTGGCCTCTTGAAATTTCCAGCAAAGAGGACAGTCAAAATGACAAATATCGTAATCGCATCCGCCGGCCGAACTGCTGTAGGCAGCTTCCTTGGATCCTTCGCCAACACGCCCGCACATGATCTGGGCGCTGCTGTTCTGGAAGGCATTGTCGAACGCGCAGGTATTGAAAAAGGCGAGGTTTCGGAAACCATCCTCGGGCAGGTTCTGACCGCCGGTCAGGGGCAAAACCCCGCCCGTCAGGCCCACATAAACGCCGGTCTGCCGATCGAATCCGCCGCTTGGGGCATCAATCAGGTCTGTGGCTCGGGCCTGCGGGCGGTTGCGCTGGCCGCACAGCATATCCAGTTGGGCGATGCCGATATTGTGGCCGCAGGCGGTCAGGAAAACATGTCGCTTTCCCCCCATGTCGCCAACCTGCGCAAAGGTCAGAAAATGGGCGACATGCAATATATCGACAGCATGATCCGCGACGGGCTTTGGGATGCTTTCAACGGTTATCACATGGGCCAGACTGCCGAAAATGTCGCCAACCAGTGGCAGATCAGCCGCGAAATGCAGGATGAATTCGCCGTCGCCAGTCAGAACAAGGCTGAAGCGGCGCAAAAGGCTGGGCGATTCGTTGATGAAATCATCCCTTTCACCGTGAAAACCCGCAAAGGCGAAACCGTGGTTGATTCGGATGAATACATCCGCCACGGCGCCACAATGGAAGCGATGCAAAAACTCCGCCCCGCCTTTGTACGCGAAAACGGCAGCGTCACAGCCGCCAACGCCAGCGGCATCAACGATGGCGCAGCCGCCGTTTTGCTGATGTCCGCCGACAACGCCGAAAAACGCGGCATCACCCCGATGGCCCGCATCGCCTCTTACGCGACGGTCGGCCTTGACCCGTCGATCATGGGCGTTGGCCCAATTGGCGCCAGCCGCAAAGCCCTTGAAATTGCAGGCTGGAAACCCGAGGACCTTGATCTGGTCGAGGCAAACGAAGCCTTTGCCGCACAGGCCTGCGCCGTCAACAAGGACATGGGCTGGGACCCCGAAATCGTTAACGTCAACGGCGGGGCGATTGCCATAGGCCACCCGATCGGCGCCTCGGGCTGCCGCATCCTGAACACCCTGCTGTTTGAAATGGTCCGCCGCGACGCCAAGAAAGGTTTGGCAACTTTGTGCATCGGCGGCGGAATGGGTGTTGCGCTCTGCGTCGAACGCGGGTAAGGAAAATCCATTGCGCAAGAATGTTGCGTGATGGATTAACCTAGCGCAACTTGATTGCGCGCCCGATTTGGAGGCGAACATGACCAGAGTTGCCCTTGTCACTGGCGGCACGCGCGGAATTGGCGCTGCCATTTCCATTGCTTTGCAGGACGCCGGATACAAAGTCGCGGCCACATACGCCGGCAATGACGATGCCGCCGCGGCCTTCACCAAGGACACCGGAATAGCCACCTACAAATGGTCGGTGGCCGATTACGACGCGTGTGTTGCAGGCATCGCACAGGTCGAATCCGATCTGGGCCCGGTGGAAATTCTGGTCAACAATGCGGGCATCACCCGCGACGGCATGTTCCACAAAATGACCCGCGAGCAATGGCAAGAGGTGATGGACACCAACCTGAACGGCGTGTTCAACATGACCCATCCGGTCTGGAATGGTATGCGCGAGCGCAAATTCGGCCGCGTCATCAACATCAGTTCGATCAACGGCCAAAAAGGGCAAATGGGGCAAGCAAATTATTCCGCCGCCAAAGCGGGGGATATCGGTTTCACTAAGGCATTAGCGCAGGAAGGCGCGTTCAAAGGCATCACCGTGAACACCATTTGCCCGGGCTATATCGGCACCGAAATGGTGATGGCCGTGCCGGAAAAGGTGCGTGACAGCATCATCGCGCAAATCCCGGTGGGCCGCTTGGGCGAAGCCGATGAAATCGCCCGTTGTGTCACCTTTCTGGCCTCGGATGACTCCGGTTTCATCACAGGTTCAACCCTGACAGCCAACGGTGGGCAATACCTGACCTAAGGGCAGTCGGGGCAACGCTGCGCAGGCGCTGCCCCTTTTTCCAATGCCGTAACGACCTTTGGCCGAGCGGCAGTGGAACCCTTGAAAACCACCTGCCAAAATGCGTTGCTGCGCTTTTTGCGACCTTTGGCAATCATCGTTTTGATTTTCGGATCGGACGTGATCATCAGCATTGCGGCCTCCTGACGGGACAGTTTCATTTAACTTGCCTTAATGTGACATCCATCATTAATACCTACAAACGAGACTTTTCATATTACCAGATAAGTTATACTTAACTGACATGAGCACCCGCCTGCCCCCACTCACCGCCCTTCGCGCCTTCGAGGCCGCAGCCCGTCATATGAGTTTTGCCGCAGCGGCCAACGAATTGAACGTCACTCCTGCTGCGCTGAGTTTTCAGATCAAATCACTGGAAGACCACCTTGGCCAACCCGTATTCCGACGGCTGAACCGGGCTGTCGAGCTGACCAAAGCAGGCCGCCTGCTGGCCCCCGCCACCAGCGAAGGCTTTGCCACGCTGAATGCCGCATGGCAAAACGTGCAACGTCTGACAGATTCGCAAACCCTGACCATCACCGCCGGTCCCGCATTTACCGCCAAATGGCTGGCCCCGCGTATGTTCGATTTTGCGCAGGCCCATCCCGACATCGAGTTGCGCTTTTCCGCCACCCTGCGCCTGATTGATTTTGATCGTGACGAGGTAGATGTGGCGATCCGGTTTGGCGAAGGGCCGGATATCGGGCTGTATAGTCAGGACATTATCCATGAATGGATGACACCGATGATGTCGCCCGAAATGGCCAAGGTCATTCGCACGCCCGAAGATTTGCGCAATGCAACCCTGCTGCATCAGGACGACTTCAAATTCATCAAACAATCGTCGAACTGGAACACATGGTTTCATGAGCAAGGACTTGGACCGCCCCCCGAAGGCGGCCCGCGCTTCTCGCAATCCGACCATGCCAATGACGCCGCTATCGCCGGAACCGGCGTGGTGCTAGGGCGTTATTCACTGACTGAACGGGCGTTACGGGATAACCAGTTGGTCGCGCCCTTCCCGCTGGCTATCGCTGTGACTGCGCGTTACCGTATCGTTTGCCCCGAAGGGGTCGAGAACCGGCCACATATCAAAGCCTTTATCGACTGGGTTTTGAAAGAAGCCGCCGCCATGCATAAATGCCGCGAACCCCGCCGGTTTGTTGATCAAAAGGATATCAGGTTTTGACCCGCACCCCCGCCACACAAATCGGTTTCATTGCAGTGCTGCTGTGGTCCCTGTTGGCGTTGCTGACCGTGGGCACAGCCCCTGTGCCCCCGTTTCAACTGACCGCGATTTGCTTCGCCATTGGCGGCACAATCGGGTTGATCTGGAGTGCGGCCTCGGGCGGGTTGACCCGCCTGCACCGGATCAACTGGCGCGTTTACGCTTTTGGCACGGCAGGGCTGTTTGGCTATCATTTCCTGTATTTTTCCGCCCTGCGCCTTGCCCCCGCCGCCGAAGCCGGTCTGATCGCCTATCTATGGCCGCTACTGATCGTGCTGTTTTCCGGCCTGTTGCCGGGGGAGCACTTGCACAGGAACCACATTATAGGGGGGGTTATCAGCTTTGCAGGTGCGGCGTTGATCGTTCTAAAGGGTGGCGCAGGGTTTCAGGCGGAAGCATTCACCGGCTACGGGCTGGCTTTGCTCTGCGCACTGACATGGGCGGGATATTCGGTGCTATCGCGTCGGCTGGGCGACATCCCGACCGATAGCGTTGCCATTTTCTGTCTGCTGACCGCGGCCCTGTCCACGCTGGCCCATCTGGCGCTGGAAACCACCATCTGGCCCACCACCACGTTAGGCTGGGGTGCAATCATCGCCCTTGGCGTCGGCCCTGTCGGGCTGGCATTTTACGTCTGGGACATCGGTGTCAAGCAGGGCAACATCCAACTGCTGGGCGTCGCATCCTATGCGGCCCCGTTGCTTTCAACGCTGGTTCTGGTGGGTGCGGGAATAGCAAAACCCACTTGGGCGCTGTTATTGGCAGCCCTTTTGATCACTTTCGGTGCAGCCTTGGCGGCACGCGCCAAAGCCGCCGTGTCAGACAGTCCTGCTACGAGGTGAGACGCGAAATCTCTTCCTTAAGTCGCAGTTTCTGTTTCTTGAGATCGACGATATACAGGTCGTCGGTGCCCGGGTTGCGCTGTTCCTGCTCAACCATTTCCGAGAGATTTTGGTGTTTTTTGCGGAGTTCGTTTAGGTGTGAACTCATGGTCATAAGTCGTTCTCCCTTGGTTTGTTTTTACACATGTCTAGTCCATCATAGATGTGGCCGCATGTCACGAAAAACAAGAACACCCCCACCTGTATCCCTAGAAAACATTAGAAAACTTTATATTCTCTTAACGCGACTGAAGCGCCAAAGCGGCCCCATCACGCAATACAGCGCGAATTTCGGCGCTGTAGCTTTCGCGATCCCCGTCATGCGCCACCCCTTCGTGCATCACCACAGGCGCCAGCAACCGGAACGCCGCGCGTCCGCTTTTTCTGGCTTGCAAAATCACCAGATGCGCAGAGCGCCCCACGCGCGGGGCCAGTGGCAAAACGCGAACATTGCCCAGCCGGTCATCCAGCGCACTTAGCAGTGCGGGCAAGCGTTCGGCGTCCTGAATGACGGTCAGATGGCCTTTGGGTTTCAACCGGCGTGTTGCCGCGTCGATCCAGTCGGCGAGCGGAGTTGCCTCGCCCAGCGCGGTTTCGCGGCCCGCATCCATGGCCGCCGTGCCGCGATCGCGCAGGTAATAGGGTGGGTTGGCGATAACGTGGTCAAAATTACGTTGCAAAACGGATTCCGGCAGGGCGCGCAGGTCGGCGCAATGCACCGTCATATCATGCCCGTTTTCATCCGCATTACGTTGTGCCAGTTCGGCATAGTCCGGCTGCACCTCGATCCCTGTCAAATCCAGCCCAAAAACCCGCGCCGACAGGCACAGGTTGGCCACCCCCACACCACAGCCCAGTTCCAGCACGCTGTCACCGGCCTGTGCCGGAACCGTGGCCGCCAGCAGCACCGGATCAACGCCTGCACGATAGCCTGCCTTGGGCTGCCAGACGCGCAACTTTCCGTCCAGAAACCGGTCATGGGTCAGGTCGGATTCAGCAAACCCCATCAACCGCGCCCCTCGTATTCGATCCCGTTATCCCGCATGATCGCCCGCGCCTGAAACAGGTCGGCCTGCCGCACCATCAGGCGGCGCGGCAATATGCCAATGCCCCCTTCCAGCACGCTCATATTTACGTCCATTTCAAAGCAGTCTATACCCTCGCCATCAAGAAGAGCCTTGGCAAAGGCAATGGCGGTGATGTCATTGGTGCGCAAAAGTTCTTTCATAACAAATGACATAAGGGCAAACCTGCGGGTTTGTCGAGCCAACAGACAAGAGAGTGACGGGCTTGGACCAAGCAGTAGACAAACCGCATGAACGCCTGAGCGCACATCTGGCCGCCGAAATGGCACAGGTGAACGATCTGATCCGAACCCGCATGGCGTCAAAGCACGCGCCGCGCATCCCCGAAGTCACCGCCCATCTGGTCGAGGCCGGCGGCAAGCGCCTGCGCCCGATGCTGACACTGGCGGCGGCGAAACTGTGTGGCTATGATGGCCCCTATCACATCCATCTGGCGGCCACGGTCGAATTCATCCACACGGCCACCCTGCTGCACGATGATGTGGTGGACGAAAGCAACCAGCGGCGCGGGCGGCCCACGGCGAACCTGTTGTGGGACAACAAATCCAGCGTGCTGGTGGGCGATTACCTGTTTTCGCGCAGTTTCCAGCTGATGGTGGAAACCGGATCACTGACGGTTCTGGACATTCTGGCCAACGCTTCGGCCACCATTGCCGAAGGCGAGGTGCTACAACTGACGGCCGCACAGGATCTGGCCACATCCGAGGCTGTTTACCTGCAAGTGGTGCGCGGCAAAACGGCGGCACTGTTTTCGGCGGCCTGCGAGGTGGGCGGCGTGATTGCGGGGGCGGATGAAACCGTGACCAAGGCGCTGTATGCTTATGGCGATGCGCTGGGGATCAGTTTCCAGATTGTCGATGACCTGCTGGATTTCGCGGGCACCGAGGCGATTGGCAAAAACATCGGCGACGATTTCCGCGAACGCAAACTGACGCTGCCGCTGATCAAGGCGATTGCCAAGGCAGACGACGAGGAACGGGCCTTCTGGGTGCGCACGATTGAAAAGGGCAAGCAGCAAGAGGGCGATCTGGAATTCGCACTGGAGCTGTTGCACAAACACGGGGCACTGGACGACACCCGTGATGTGGCGCTGGAATGGGCCGAAAAGGCCAAGGCGGCGCTTGAGGCACTACCGGATGATCCGGTCCGCGACATGCTGCGTGACATTGCAGATTATGTGGTTGCGCGCGTAAATTAGGGGTGGCCAAGGGTTTTCAAAAATCCTTGCGAAAAATCTTTCAAAGATTTTTTCCGCCCAGCCGTGTGTTTCGAACCCACCAGTCAGGGTGTTGCGTGGAAATTTCCTGTGCCGCGCCTTTTGCGCTTTTCTCGTCGCTGAAAATGGCAAAACAGGTTGCCCCCGATCCCGACATACGGGTCAATAACTGCCCCACAGCCTGCTGCAACACCGACAGCACCTCGGCCACCTTGGGCTGAACCTCTATCGCCGCCGCCTCCAGATCATTACGTTGCTCTGCCAACCAGCCAGCCAGATCCCGCACTGTTTCGAACGCCGGAATCTCATCCGGCATCGGCCTATTGTCCTTAGACTGCAAGCGTTTGAAAACTTCGGGCGTTGAAACCCCGACACGCGGATTGACCAGAACCGCCCAGATGTCCGGCAAGCCGTCCACATCCGCCAATTCCTCGCCAATCCCCGACATACGCGTGGCACAGCCCCGCAGGCACACCGGCACATCGGCCCCCAACGGCAACACATCCGCAGGTATATCCACGCCGCGCAACTGTGCAACCGCCTGCAAGGTCGCCGACGCATCTGCTGTGCCGCCACCAATTCCAGCGGCTGTCGGCAGATGTTTTTCCAGTGAAAAGGCCACATCATCCACGCCCAAAAACCGTGCGGCTTGTAAAATGGAATTGCTTTCCCCCGAGGGCACATCGCCAGCCTCGGGCCCGGTAACGTCCAGCGTCAGGCCCGCGCCATCCACCGCCGTCACCACATCGCCGACATCTGCAAACACCACCAGACTGTCGAGCAAATGATACCCGTCCGCCCGCTGGCCCGTCACATGTAGCGTCAGATTAACCTTGGCCGGGGCGAAAACCCTAATCGCCATTGGCCGCAACCGGAATCGGGTCTGCGCCCTCTTCTTCCAGCACCGCGTCCAGCCCGATCTCCAGCTTGCGCCGGATGCGGGTCACCTCTTTGGGCTCCGGCTCGTAAGACAGCGCGCGACGCCACTGGAACCGTGCCTCAAGCTTGCGACCGACGGCCCAGAGCGCATCGCCCAGATGGTCGGTGACAATCGGGTCAACCGGCGTCAGTTCTGCTGCGCGCTGCATATATTTCATCGCATCGTCATATCTCCCCAGCCGGAACAGCGCCCATCCCAGAGAATCCGTGATATAGCCGTCATTTGGCTGGGCCAGAACCGCGCGCTGGATCATCTTCAGCGCCTCGTCCAGTTTGATATTATGTTCCAGCAGCGAATAGCCCAGATAGTTCAGCACCTGCGGCTGGTTCGGGTTCAACTCCAGCGCCAGACGGAAATCGGCCTCGGCCTTGTCCCAGTCTTCAATCCTCTCGCGACTGATGCCACGAGCGTAATACAAGAACCAGTCATCCGGCGTCGGCTTGCCCGATAGGCCAACGGCGCGGTCATAGGCCTCGGCAGCTTCTTTATAGCGTTTTTGCTGGCGGTAAGCGTCGCCCAGCGCGGAATGGACCGACGGCAGGTTGCCGTGACTTTTGGCCAGCTGCTGCAAAACCTCAAGCGCGGCTTCTTCCTTGCCTGCCTTACGCATGGCCGCTGCGCGCCCCTGTTCAGCAGCAAAAAAGGACGGGTCATCGCGCGGCACACGGTTATAGGTATCGGTCGCCAGATCGTAACGCTCCAGCTTTTCCAGCATACCGGCGCTTAGCAGAATGGCGTCTATGTGGTTCGGGTTCAACTGTTCGGCCATGCGGCTGTAAATCAGCGTATAGCCATCATCGGTTTCGCCTTTCAGCGCCGATGCCACCGAGAAGAAAACCTCGGCCATGCCTTCATTGGCATTATGCGCCAGAGAAAACGGCACCTTGTCCCCGGCTTTCAGGGCGTCCCGTAATTGTGCAACGCGCGGGTCCGGCTCGTCTCCGAAAACCTTGGACAGAATTTCCAGCCCGTCTGCATTGCGCCCAAGCTGGCTTAGAATTTCGACATGCGCCAACACGCCGCCAATGGTAATGCGCACGGGGCCGCTTGCGTCCCCTGCAAATATCTTCTCGGCCTCGTCAAAGTCGCCGATCGAGGCCAGCGCCAAAGCCTTGTGATACAGCCCGAAACTGCGCATCCCTTTGCCTTGGGCAACCTCGTCAAAACCGGCCATCGCAGCCGGTTTGTTGCCCTTGGCGATCTCGGCCCATGCCCCGATCAAACCGTCAACCAGCGGGCCAACGGTTTCGCCTTTGTCCAGTTTGGCAAGCAAGGTGTCATAGTCTTCGGCCTTGGCCAAGGCAACCACCAGAACCATCCGCGAAATCTGGCTGACAATGCCGTCAGATTCCATCTTGCGGGCAACCGGAATGGCGCGGCCAAAATCCCCAAGACCAACAAAGGACACCAGCGCATTTTCCAGCAAAACCGGATTCGAGGGATCACTTAGCAATGCCTTGGTGTAATATTCCGACCCCGCCTTGTAATCGCTCATATAGCTGGCATGGCGCGCGGCCAGGTAATCACCAGCCGATGGTTCGGCCATAGCGGAATGCCCCGAGAATACAGCGGCAAAGCCCAATGCAAGGGCGGCGAATGGGGTGTTTGGTTTAACGGGCACGGCGGGTCATACCTTTTTTGGGGACGTTTGTCCGCTAAAGGTAGTCGCTTGCACCATGCAAATCAATGCGGGGCGCGGAATTCCGCGCCCCGATTTCTGACAAATCCGTTACATATTGGGATAATTCGGCCCGTCACCGCCCTGCGGGCAGGTCCAGGTGATGTTCTGGCTGGGATCCTTGATGTCGCAGGTTTTGCAATGCACGCAGTTCTGGAAGTTGATCTGGAAACGCGGCTCTTTGCCGTCTTCCTCGATCACCTCGTACACACCGGCCGGGCAATAGCGCTGCGCCGGTTCGGCGTATTTCGGCAGGTTCACCTTGATCGGGATATCCGGATCGGCCAGATGCAGGTGGCATGGCTGGCTTTCCTCGTGGTTGGTAAAGGAAAAACTGACGTTGGTCAGCCGGTCAAACGACAGGGTGCCGTCCGGTTTGGGATATTCGATCGGTTTGAATTTGGCCGCCGCGCCAGTCGCGGCCGCATCCGATTTCCCGTGCTTCCAAGTGCCCAGCGGGTTCCAGCCGGTCAGATTGGCCACCCACATATCGAACCCGCCCAGTATCAGGGACGGCAGCATCCCCAGCTTGGACCAGATCGGTTTCACATTGCGCACCCGCTTCAGATCCTTGGCAATCGGACCCGAACGCAGATCGTCATTATAGGCGGTCAGATCATCGCCTGAACGCCCGGCCTTGATCGCCTCATGCGCGGCCTCGGCGGCGGCTTTGCCTGACAGCATGGCATTATGGTTGCCCTTGATGCGCGGCACATTCACCAGCCCTGCGGAACAGCCCAGCAAGGCGCCACCGGGGAAGGAAACCTTTGGAATCGACTGCCAGCCGCCCTCGGTAATGGCACGGGCACCGTAAGCCACCCGTTTGCCACCTTTCAGCAGGTCTACCACCATCGGATGATGCTTGAAGCGCTGGAATTCGTTATAGGGCGACAGATAGGGGTTCTGGTAATTCAGATGTACCACAAATCCGATGAAAACCTGATTGTTGTCAATATGATAGATGAACGAACCACCACCGGCGTTGCGCCCCAAAGGCCAGCCCATTGTATGGGTCACCGTGCCTTCGCGGTGCTTGTCTGGATCGATCTCCCAGATTTCCTTCATACCGATGCCGAATTTCGCATGGTCACTGTCCGCATCCAGCCCGTATTTGGCGATCACCTCTTTTGACAGACTGCCGCGCACGCCCTCGGACAGGAACACATATTTGCCGTTCAGGATCATCCCCGGCTCGTAGGCATCGGACGGGGTGCCATCGGCATTCTTGCCAAATTCACCCGCGACCACACCCTTGACCTCGCCATTGTCACCAAACACCAGTTCGGAACAGGACATGCCGGGGAAAATCTCGACACCCATGCCTTCGGCCTGTTCAGCCATCCAGCGACAGACATTGGCCATCGACACGATGTAACAGCCGTGATTGCTTAACAATGGCGGCATTGGCGTGGTGGGGATACGGATCTTGCCCGCTTCGCCCAGCATATAAAAGTTGTCCTTCTTCACCGGCACATTGATCGGCGCACCCTTGTCTTTCCAGTCAGGGATCAGTGCATCCAGCCCCGCCGTGTCCAGAACGGCACCGGAAAGAATATGTGCGCCCACTTCCGAGCCTTTTTCCAACACCACGACATTCAGATCTTCATCCAGCTGTTTCAGCCGGATCGCCGCTGACAGGCCCGCTGGCCCCGCGCCCACGATCACCACATCATAATCCATCGCTTCGCGTTCAATCTCGGCCATGTCAAATCCACCCTTTTCTGGCTGCCGCGCAACATTGTTACGCGCGATCCCGTTAGATAGTTTGGTATCCGAAGCCACCAGTGCGGGTCAATTGAAACACAGCGTTATTCCATGGCATTTCGATGAAAATCCTGCCTTGTCATCATCATTGGCCATACATATCTATAACAGTGACAATTCTCCGCCAAACACTGGCCCATTCGTGTATTTTCCTTGCAATCGACCCCGTGGTCGGTTTCTTTGCATAAACGGCCATAATTAGCGCCCGTATCGGCGCCTAA
The DNA here is from genome assembly GCF_003544895.1 of Profundibacter amoris. Taxonomy (GTDB): domain Bacteria; phylum Pseudomonadota; class Alphaproteobacteria; order Rhodobacterales; family Rhodobacteraceae; genus Profundibacter; species Profundibacter amoris. Next base: position 405,989 of record NZ_CP032125.1, on the reverse strand, counting down.
AACAGCTAAAGAGTAAAATGGAAAAAATACCACTGACCCGCGCGGGTTTTGACGCGCTTGATAAAGAACTGAAAATCCTCAAGTCCGAGGAACGCCCCGCCGTGATCCGCGCGATTGCCGAGGCGCGCGAACATGGCGACCTGTCGGAAAACGCCGAATACCACGCAGCCCGCGAAAAACAGAGCTTTATCGAAGGCCGCGTAAAAGAGCTTGAGGGGATCCTGTCGCTGGCCGATGTGATCGACCCGGCCACCCTGTCCGGCACCATCAAGTTCGGCGCCACCGTCACATTGGTTGACGAGGACACGGACGAGGAAAAAACCTATCAGATCGTTGGAGAACCCGAAGCCAACATCGAAAAGGGCCTGTTGAACCTGAAATCCCCCCTGTCCCGCGCCCTGATTGGCAAAGAAGAAGGCGATAGCGTCGAAGTAAAAACACCGGGTGGTGAAAAAAGCTACGAAATCCTGAATATTGTCTATAAATAGCAATTAGCAAAGGGGGCTGTCCGGGCGAATGAACCAGAATTCCGACGACAAGCCAATTGATCTGGGCATTTTCAACAGTCGCGGGCGAGGCGGTATTACCTCGGCCGAAATCATTGCCATTGTGCTGTCGGTGCTGTGGATTGCGGGTGTTGTTTTGTTCTTTACCTTTGCCCCCAAAGGCGAGGCAGGCGTCACATTGGACCCTGTGGTTTTCGTGATGAAATTTCTGACGATTTTCCTGCCTATTGCAGTGATCTGGGTCGGTGCGCTTGCGGCGCGTTCAGCCCGCGTGATGCGCGAGGAATCATCGCGGCTTCAGGCCTCGATCGACGCCATGCGCCACACCTATCTGGAACAGACCCATGCAGGACATGCGGGGATCCAGCCCTCGGTTGAAAAGAAACTGGAAGAAATCGCCGCAACCGCCAAACAGACGGAAACGGCGATTGCCACCTTTACCTCGGCCCGCAACAATCCCGAAGAACAATCACCGGACAAGCCCGCCATCCCCAATGGAACTGCGCCAGAGGGTGACGAGCAAACCAGCCTTGCCCTAGGCACCACCGCCGAAGATATGGCCCCACCTGTCAGCGTGAATGATTTTGTCCGCGCCCTGAATTTCCCGGATGATCCGGATGACCGCGAAGGCTTTGCCGCCCTGCGCCGCGCGCTAAAGGACCGCCACGTCGCCCGCCTGATCCAGTCGGCACAGGATGTGCTGACCCTGTTATCACAGGAGGGCATTTATATGGACGACCTGAAACCGGAACATTCACGCCCCGAAATCTGGCGCAGTTTTGCCAGAGGCGAACGCGGCCGTAGCATTGCCCCGCTGGGCGGTGTGCATGATCGCTCCAGCCTTGCACTGACCTCGGGGCGGATGCGTCAGGATCCGATTTTCCGCGATGCAGTGCACCATTTCCTGCGACAGTTCGATAAAACCTTTGTCGAATTTGAACCCAACGCCTCGGATCAGGATATCGTGGCCCTGTCCAACACCCGCACCGCGCGGGCCTTTATGTTGTTGGGGCGTGTGACGGGGACGTTTGATTAGAGCGTATCGCACCTAGAGTCGGGTCGGTGAATTCGATTTGGTTCGACATGTTTTAGGGGAACAATGCGCATCTTCCGGGTCGCCTGATCCCCGCTGTCTTTCCTATTTCCCATATGGAAAAGGAAGCCCGTATGACACCCCACCAAATCCCGCTATTGTTTTTGTTCCTGTTTCCGCTTGCCTACAGCCCCGGCCCCGGCAACATGTTTTTTGCCGCCCTCGGTGCCCGCTATGGCGTGGCCGCCTCCCTACCCGCCACATTTGGATATCACGCCGCAACCCTGATCGTCAGCTTTGCCATTGGCGCGGGGGTTACTGTTGCTTTGGATCCGGCCAGCCGCAGCTTTACCCTGATCCAAACCCTTGGTGCGATATACCTGCTATGGCTGGCCTTTAAACTCTACCGCAGCCACAACGCGCAATCCCTTGCTGATACCCGCCCTGCAACGGCATTGGACGGGGCAATTCTGCTGCTGTTGAATCCCAAAGGCTATTTGATCATGGCGTTGTTGTTTACACAGTTTCCCGGCGAAACATTGTTCGAAACCGCCCTTGTCGCCACCCTGTTTACCGCCAACAACTTGCTTGCCTTTCTGGTCTGGACCTTTGCCGGTCAAACCCTGTCACGCCTATTCAACAGCCCCGCAGCCGCCCACCGCATCAACACAGGTTTTGCAATTTGCCTTGCGGGGGTCGCACTGTGGCTGTTGCTCTCTTGACACACGGTGTGGCACATCAGCATCACCCGATCTTGCCGCAAACCCCGCCAGCGTCTAAAGACCCCGTACCGCGACCCCATACCCCACGAGAGAACCATGTAACGCCCGCAGCATATTTGAAACCACCGCACCGATGCCTTTCGCACCGGTCGGTTTGTTATGTTTGCACAGCAAAGGCCCGGCGCCTTTCCAATCTCGTGAGATATTACAATGACACTCTTAAAATACCCGCGCACGCGGCACATCGAGGGTTCACGCCTTCAGCATGGTGATATTGGCGACGATAAGCCGATTGCCGAACTGAAAAACGCCTTCCTGACAATCGAGGAAAAGGTGGATGGCGCAAATTGCGCGGTCTCTTTTGACATGGACGGTAGGCTGATGCTGCAAAGCCGTGGTCATTACCTGACCGGCGGTTACCGTGAACGCCATTTTGACCTGCTGAAAACATGGGCCTTTACTCACGCCGACCGGCTGCGCATCGTTTTGGGCAGCCAATATGTGATGTATGGCGAATGGATGTATGCCAAACACACCGTTTTCTATGACCAACTGATGCACTACTTTCTGGAATTCGATGTGTATGACCGCAAAACCGATTGTTTTCTGTCAACACAAGCACGCCGTAAACTGCTGCACGGCTTGCCTATCCTTCCTGTGCCGGTGCTGTTTCAGGGCATGGTCAATTCCCTGTCACAGATCCAAACCCTGATCCGCCCCTCGATCTATAAATCGGCAAACTGGCGGGATGCGCTGACCTTGGCGGCCACCCAATCCGGCAGCCGCAGCGATTTTGTGGAAAAACAGACCGAGGATAGTGATCTGGCCGAAGGGCTGTATCTCAAGGTGGAACAGGATGGCATCGTCACCGAGCGTTACAAATACGTGCGTGGTGATTTTCTGCAAGCGATCCAATCCTCCGAGGGTCATTGGCAGGACCGCCCGATCCTGCCAAACCAACTGGCCAAAACGGTTGATATATTCGCCCCCGTGCTGGGCGTGAAAGGGGCGTATGATGAAACAGCATATTAACCCCGCAACACTGCTGTCCTTTGTGCCAACCGCACCGGACTGGTCTATCGACTGGCCCGGCCTTTGGGCGCTATGGCCAGAATTCGCCGCATTGGACGACTGCCCGCAGGATGCCATCCATCATGCCGAAGGCGATGTCGGCACCCATACCCGCATGGTGGTTCAGGCGCTGGTGGATGACCCTGATTGGCGCAACCTTCCGGTTCAGGACCGCGAAATGCTGTTCTGGGCGGGATGCCTGCACGACATCGGCAAACCCGCCACGACAAAGCATGAGGATAACGGCCGCATCACATCGCGTGGACATTCCCGCACGAGTGCCGCCATTGCACGCGGGCTGTTGCGTGATGCAGGGGCCGAATTCCATTGGCGTGAACGCATTTGTGCGATCATCACCCACCACCAACTGCCGTTCTGGCTGATTGAGCGCCCATTACCCGAACGCCTTGCGATTGCCACATCCCTGACTTGCCGCCCTGACCTGTTGTGCCTGCACGCCCGTGCCGATGCCTTGGGCCGGACCTGCGCCGATCAGGCAGCCGTGCTGGAAAACGTGGCCCTTGCCCGTGAACAATTTGCCGAGGCAGGATGCCTGACGCATTCCTATCCCTTTGCCAATGCCGAAAGTCGCCTTGCCTTTCTGGAGCGCGAGGACCGCGATCCGGCCTATGTCGCACACGAGGATTTCCGCTGCACCGTCTATCTGATGTCAGCCCTGCCCGGCACCGGCAAGGATACCTGGATCCGCAACACCTTGCCCGACCTGCCAGTGGTCAGTCTGGATGCCCTAAGAAACACATTGGGGATTGCCCCGACCGGCAATCAGGGCAGGGTAATTCAGGCTGCATATGAACAGGCCAAAGTGCATTTGCGCGCCGGTCAGGATTTTATCTGGAACGGCACCAACACAACCCGCCTGACCCGTGGCAAAGTCCTGCGCCTGTTGCGGGATTACGGCGCGCGCATTCATATCATCTATCTCGAGGTGCCTCCTGACCGCCTGTTGGCACAAAACAATGCCCGCAACCAAAGCGTTCCCCGTCCGGTGGTTGAAAATCTGGCACGCAAGCTGGAACCACCCGATATGACCGAGGCCCACGAAATCACCTATATTTTATCCACTTAACCCAAAAGCCCCCGCCAAATGGCAGGGGCTTTCCTTTGCTTGCACGGCTTGTCTTTTACGGCGCAACAACGCGGTGGCTGGGGCCGTCACGGTTTTCTAGGCGCACCTGTTCGCGGCGTGCGCCCGTCACACAGACCACATCACCGGAATAGGCTTCGCGCCAGACAAAACCGGGTTTGCAGGTGTTGGGACCATAGGCACCTGCCGGGTCCACCCTTGATCCGGCAATGGCATTTTCATGGGCCGCCTTCGAGCGCCGTGTGGGACGCACGCAAACATGATCGCCCGGAATGGCATCCCGCCAGACATAACCCGGCTTGCAGGTATCCGGCCCATAGGGCAGTTCCGGCTCTGCCGGTGCAGGATCGGACGAACGCCCCGCAATCACACCACCGATAATCGCGCCAATAATCGCCGCCGCTGCTGCATCATCCGAACTGCGGCTGCCACCTGTGCCACCACCAGCTTCGCTGCTCCCTTCAACGGCAATCAGATACCGTCCGCTGACCCAGCCATCCGGCCCCGGATGCTGGATGTGGCACCAGTTGCCTCGGCATTCGGTTATCTCGACGGCCTCGCCACCATACAACGCATCAACTTTGCCATAGCTGACCCCTGGCCCCGAGCGCACGTTCACCGCTGATTTTGCTGTCGCTTCAACCGCCAGAACCGATGTTGCAGTAAGGGTCAGGCCAACTGTGGCCGCGATAATACCTGAAACTACTTTTGCAAAATTCGTCATGGTCTTTCTCCAAAAATTGGCGTCTCCGCCCTGTAAATATTGCGTCTGACTACAGAACACTCCCAAACGCGCCGTCTCACAAGTCATGGATTCCTTACCCAACGTCAAAGCCCACCTTTGCAGCATGGCAAAGATGGGCTTTGTTATTTATTTACTGATGGTTAGATAGGTCTACGCCGTCTCCTGCCCCGCTTCGATCCACAGCGGATGCGGCAGACTGTTCAGCATTTCCTTGGGGCAGACCTGCACAAAATGCCCGCGCGACTTATCCCAGTGGTGCAGTATATCACGCGCCTTGCGGCTGCCGGTTTCCGCCAAATGGCGCTCGATCAATCCCTTCAGTTCGGCCTCCCAATGGGGCATCGTCACCGGACAGGTGACCAGCGTTTCGCGGTTCATCAGCTCTTGCGCCAACCCGTCCGGATCATAGACATAGGCCATGCCACCGGTCATTCCCGCACCGAAATTCGCGCCGATCCGGCCCAGAATAACGGCCACCCCGCCGGTCATATATTCACAGCCACAGGTGCCACAGCCCTCGATCACCACCTTGGCGCCCGAGTTGCGCACCGCAAACCGTTCGCCTGCACGTCCGGCGGCAAACAGGTAACCATCGGTCGCACCATAAAGCACCGTGTTACCGATGATCGCATTGTCCGAGGCCACCAGCGGGCTAACCATCGGCGGGCGCACCACGATGGTGCCGCCCGACAGGCCCTTGCCGACATAATCGTTGGCATCACCTGCCACTTCCAGTTTCAGGCCCGGTGCCGCGAACGCGCCAAGCGACTGACCTGCCGAGCCGGTCAGCTTTACCGTCAGGTGATCGGGTTGTAGCGAATTGCGCATACCGAAGTTGCGCACGATATGGCTCGAGGTTCGTGTGCCAATTGTTCGGTGCGTATTCTGCACCGCATATTGCAGCTGCATCTTTTCCCCGTCATTCAGGAAGCGTGCGGCGTCCTTGACGATCTCGGCGTCCAGTGTATCGGGCACCTCGTTGCGCGGCTTGTAGCGGTCATAGGTAATCCCTTGACCCGCATCGACACTGATCAGCAATGGATTCAAATCCAGATCATCCAGATGGGCAGAACCACGCGAAACCTGACCCAGCAAATCGGCGCGCCCGATCACCTCGTCCAGCGACCGTGCGCCGATGGACGCCAGAATTTCCCGCACTTCCTGTGCGTAGAAAGTGATCAGGTTCACCACTTTGTCCGCCGTGCCCGTGAATTTTGCGCGCAGGCGTTCGTCCTGTGTGCATATGCCGACCGGGCAAGTATTGCTCTGACACTGGCGCACCATGATGCAACCCATCGAAATCAGCGCGGCGGTGCCGATGCCGTATTCCTCGGCCCCCATCATTGCTGCCATCACAATGTCGCGGCCCGTACGCAAACCACCATCGGTGCGCAATGTCACCCGTTCGCGCAGGTTGTTCATTGCCAGAACCTGATGTGCCTCGGTCAAGCCCATTTCCCACGGCAGGCCGGCATATTTGATGCTGGTCGCGGGGCTGGCACCGGTGCCGCCGTTGTGACCGGAAATCAGGATCACATCGGCCTTGGCCTTGACCACGCCGGCGGCAATCGTGCCGACGCCGGAACTGGCCACCAGTTTCACCGTCACCTTGGCGCGCGGATTGATCTGCTTCAGATCGTAAATCAGCTGTGCCAGATCCTCGATACTGTAAATATCGTGATGCGGCGGCGGGGAAATCAGCGTCACGCCTTTGGTCGAATGACGCAGGCGCGCAATCAGGTCGGTAACCTTCATGCCGGGCAACTGCCCGCCCTCGCCGGGTTTGGCGCCCTGCGCCACCTTGATCTCCAGTTCCTCGCACTGGTTCAGATATTCCGCCGTTACCCCGAACCGGCCCGAGGCCACCTGCTTGATCTTGGCCGACGGGTTGTCGCCATTGGGTTCCGGCACGAAATGCGCCGGATCCTCGCCGCCCTCGCCGCTGTCCGATTTCGCGCCGATCCGGTTCATCGCCACATTCAGCAGCTTGTGCGCCTCGGGCGACAGCGCGCCCAGCGACATGCCCGGCGTAACAAACCGCTTGCGGATCGCGGTAATGCTCTCGACCTCTTCAATCGGGATGGCTTTGCCCAGCGGTTTGAAATCCATCAGATCGCGCAGGTTGATCGGCGGGTTACTGTGCATCGCCTTGGAATAGCGCATCCACAATTCGAACGATGCCTTGTCGCAAGCCGACTGCATCAGATGCATATTGTTGGCCGTCCACGCATGGGTTTCGCCGGTGCGCCGCGCCTTGTAGAAACCGCCGATCGGCAGCACATCCTGCCCGCCGCGCCAGCCCATCGCGTGCACCTTACCCAGCTTGCGCTGGATGCCGTGCAAGCCGATGCCGGAAATACGGCTGGTCATGCCGGGGAAATATTCGGCCACCATTGCGCGGGACAGGCCCACGGCCTCGAAGTTCAGGCCGCCACGATAGGACGAAATCACGCTGATCCCCATCTTGGCCATGATTTTCAACAGCCCCGCGTCAATCGCCGCGCGGTAACGGGCAACGGCCTCGGTCAGGGTGCAATCCAGCAGGCCCCGTTCAATCCGGTCTGCCAAGCTATCCTCGGCCAGATAGGCGTTGACCACGGTCGCACCACAGCCGATCAGCACCGCGAAATAGTGCGGGTCAATACATTCCGCCGAGCGCACATTAATCGAGCAGAAGGTGCGCAAACCTTTGCGCGTCAGCCATGAATGCACCGCGCTGGTCGCCAAGATCATCGGCAGCGGCACGCGGTTTTCATTCTGCTCTTCATCCGTCAAAACGATATGTCCGGCACCGGAACGCACCGCATCCTCGGCCTCGCTTCTGATCCGTGTCAGGGCCTCTTGCAGCGCACCTTCGCCCGCGTCCGCATCATAGGAACAGTCAATCGCCACCACGGAATCGCCCAGATGCTCCAGCAGTTTGGCAAATTGTGCGTTGCCGACAAAGGGGCTTTCCAGCACCAGAATTTCAGTCTGGCTGCTGCTTTCGTCCAGCACGTTCTTTAGATTGCCGAAACGGGTTTTCAGGCTCATCACCCGATATTCACGCAAACTGTCGATCGGCGGGTTTGTCACCTGCGAAAAATTCTGCCGGAAGAAATGGCTTAGCGGACGATAGCGTTCCGACAGCACGGCCGAGGGCGTGTCGTCCCCCATGCTGGCCAGAACCTCTTTGCCATCCTCGGCCATCGGCGCCAGAATCTGCTCTAACTCCTCGACCGAATAGCCCGCCGCGATCTGGCGTTTGCGCAGTTCCGCGCCCGTGAAAATCGAAGCCTCGGAAATCCCATCCAGCGTGTCTTCCAAATCAACAATCTTACCAACCCAATCGCCAAACGGCTGACTGGCGGCCAGCATGTCCTTTAGCTCGCGGTCCTTGAACAGCTTGCCTTCTTTCATATCCACCGCAATCATCTGCCCCGGTCCCAGCGCGCCCTTGCGCACCACGCTGGCCTCGTCCGTTGGCACCATTCCGGCCTCGGATCCGGCCATCAACAGACCATCGCCGGTGACCACATAGCGCATTGGGCGTAACCCGTTGCGATCCAGCCCCGCGCAAACCCAGCGCCCGTCGGTCATGGCCAGGGCGGCGGGGCCGTCCCATGGCTCCATCACCGAATTGCAGTAGGAGTACATATCGCGCCACGGTTCGGGCAGTTCCACCGCCCGTTTGCTCCAGCTTTCAGGCACCATCATGGTTTTCGCCATCGGCGCGTTGCGTCCGGCCCGCACCAGCACCTCGAACACCGAATCCAGCGCCGCACTGTCGCTGGACCCGCCCGATATGATCGGCTTGATGTCTTCGGCCAGTTCGCCAAACGCGGATGAAGCCATGCGGATTTCGTGGCTTTTCATCCAGTTCACATTGCCCTTCAACGTGTTGATTTCGCCGTTATGGGCCAACATGCGGAACGGCTGGGCCAGCCACCATTGCGGGAATGTGTTGGTGGAATAACGCTGGTGATACAGCGCAAAGGCGCTTTCGAACCTTTCGTCCATCAGGTCGGGATAAAATTCGGCCACTTGTTCGGCCAGCATCATGCCCTTGTATATGATCGAGCGGCAGGACAGCGAGCACAGATACAGCCCGCTGATATTCGCCTCGACTGCCGCCTTTTCGATCCGACGGCGGATCACATATAATTCGCGCTCGAATGTGTCCTCGTCCACACCTTTGCAGTTGGAAATCAGAATCTGCTCGATCTCGGGACGGGTGGCGTTGGCCTTTTCGCCCAGACAGCCCACATTCACCGGCACCTGACGCCAGCCGTAAATATGATAGCCCATGCGCAGAACCTCGGTTTCCACAATGGTCCGGCAATGTTCCTGCGCGCCGAAATCTTCGCGCGGCAGGAATACCTGACCAATGGCAACCAATTCGTCCATCCGCGGCTTATGGCCCGTGCGCTCAATCTGGTCATAGAAAAACCGCACTGGAATCTGAACGTGTATGCCAGCCCCGTCACCAGTTTTTCCATCGGCATCCACCGCCCCGCGATGCCAGACCGCCTTGAGCGCGGAAATGCCGTTTTCCACCACTTTGCGGCTGGGTTTTCCATCCACGGAAACGACCAGACCAACCCCGCAAGAGGAATGCTCCTCGGCCTCGGAATACATGCCGTTTTCAGCCAGCCATTCGCGCCGGTCCTGTTGTTCCTTGGCCCAGTTCACATCATAGTTCATCGCGTCTCTCCTTTGCGGTGGCCAAAGGCATTTGCAGCCCCGACATCATCTCGTCACACCCGAATTTCGGCTTGTCCGCCAGAAATCCGGCCTCGCCCGGTTCGCTAAACAGCATGGGCTTTTCATCGTATTGATAGGTTTCGCCGCCAACCTCTTCGGTCTCGCGGCCCTGAAAAAACAGACGAAACTTCGGGCTGACATACTGGTTGCCATAGGTGCGGGATGTATCGCCCCCCGATTTGCTTTCGACCTGAAATTTAAACTCGGTCACCAGCAGATCTTCGCCATCAATCCGCACCTTTGTTCCGGTCAGCTTGTCAAAGCCGGTGACATGTTCGGTCGCAAACGGCTTGCCGCCGCGCAGCACGGTTTGCTCAAAATCAAAATCGTCCCGCCCTTTTTCAAGCAAATCCGTCAGGGAATTCGGGTCTGCTTCAGGCTGCCTTAACGTCCGTTTGAAATCACCCGGCAGCGGGTAGTTTTCCAGCCATCGGAATTCACGGTCCAAATGCTGCAAATAACTGGGGCCATCCGCATCGATCGTCAGCGCCCAGTGGTCGCCTTCGGGATCCCCCGCACAGGTCCAGTGTTGCTCGACCCTGCAACTGCTCAATTGCACCGTCAGATAGGCGGTGCAGCCCTTGGGCGGGGTGAAGGTGCCGGCGGTCACGACGACGGGTGAAACCGCCAGAATTGCAATCAACCACTTCATTCTGTCACCCCGAACAATGCCAGCGTTGCCGCCGTATCCAACCGCTCCCGATCACCTTCAAACGTTACACAATCGGGCTTTGTATCCGTGAAAATCTCGCGGGACATGGTCAGGCCGGATGTATCATCCAACAGGCCAATCGGCATGTGGTAAAAGCCGTGATGCGGCCCCTCTGCTGTCACCCGATACCACAGGCCCGAGCCACATTTCCCACACCACGTCCGTTCCGCCCAGTCCGAGGATTGATAGCGTTTGACGTTTTCTATGCCTTCAAAACGGACCGTATCGGCCGGAACCGTCAACCCCAGCAGAGCCGATCCCGCCCAGCGTTGGCACATCTTGCAATGGCAGGTGCCGAATTCGGTATTCAGATCACGGATCGTGAAACGCACGGCACCGCATAGGCATTTTCCAGTCCTGTCCATTTCATCCTCCGTTAGTTCAAGTGATCCTGCTGGCCCGTTCCCGATATCGCCTATTCGGCGGCCACGCTGGCCGCTTCATTCAGGTAGCTCAAAATCGAATCCGCTGCTTCGCGCCCATCCGCAATCGCCCAGACCACCAGTGACGCCCCGCGCACGATATCGCCCACGGCAAACACTCCGTCGATGGCGGTTTCATGGGTCTTGAAGTCGGCCTTGATGGTGCCCCAGCGTGTTACCTCAAGCGCGCCTTCGTCCCATAGTGTTGGCAGGTCTTCGGGCATAAAGCCCAGCGCCATGATGACCAGATCGGCCTGCTCGGTATAGTCCGCCCCCTCGATCACCTCGGGGCTTTGCCGGCCTGTGGCATCCGGCGCGCCAAGGTGCATTTTCTGCACTTTCACAGCTTCGACCGGATCGCCGATAAAACCGTTTGGTGCGGTTTGCCAGACAAATTCCACGCCTTCCTCTTCGGCGTTCTGAACCTCGCGCATACTGCCAGGCATGTTCTTTTTATCCCTGCGGTACAGGCATTTGACCGAAGTTGCCCCCTGCCGGATCGCGGTGCGCAAACAGTCCATCGCGGTATCCCCGCCGCCAATCACAACCACGCGCTTGCCTTTGGCATTCAACTCGCCGCTTTCATATTCCGGCACCACATCGCCAAAACCAACGCGGTTGCTGGCCGTCAGATAATCAATCGCCCGAACCACACCCTGTGCGCCCACGCCGGGGGCCTGCAAATCGCGGGATTTGTAAACGCCGGTGGCAATCAGCACTGCATCATGCTGGCCGCTGATCGCCTGAAAGCTCAGATCTTCGCCAACATTGCAGTTCAGCACAAACTGAACGCCTGCGGCCTCGAGCTGTTGTATCCGGCGCATCACCACATCTTTTTCCAGCTTGAACCCCGGAATCCCGTAGGTCAGCAAGCCGCCCGCACGGTCATAACGGTCATATACCGTGACCTGAACGCCCGCCTGCCGCAGCCTGTCCGCTGCCGCCAGCCCACCCGGTCCGGCGCCGATAATGCCAACAGAATCGCCCCGTTCCGCATAGGGCAGGTTTGGTTTGACCCAGCCGTTCTCCCACGCCGTATCGGTGATGTATTTCTCGATCGCACCGATCGTCACCGTTTCATGGCCAGAATTTTCGATTACACAATTGCCTTCGCATAACCGGTCCTGCGGGCAGATACGGCCACAGATTTCAGGGAAGGTGTTGGTCGCCTGGCTGATCTCGTATGCCTCTTGCAACCGCCCCTCGGCGGTCATCAACAACCAGTCGGGAATGTTGTTGTGCAGCGGGCAATGCGATTGGCAAAACGGCACGCCGCACTGGCTGCACCGGCTGGCTTGCTCTGCGGCCTTGGCCTTGGCGAATTCGGCATAGATTTCGTCAAAGTCGTGATTGCGCACTTCGGCATCCCGCTTTTGCGGCATATCCCGTTTCACATCGACAAATTTCAACATCGGTTGCTTGGCCACGGTTCTGACTCCATCTTTTTCCTGCTTCCTCTCATAAAGGGGAGGGGCAGAAAAGAAAAGTCATGTATGCTGACCTATATTAACTTTTTTTCGTGGCTCTGTCAGAATTCATGCCGGACGGGTCAAAATATAAGTAAGTATCATTTACCTATCTACCTTTACCCAATAAAAACAAGCCCCAGCAGCGCGGCCCCGCCCACAATAATCCGCCACCAGCCGAACAAGGCGTAGCCATTTTTACTAACATAGCCCAACAGCCACTTGACGACGAAAACCGCAGTAATGAATGCGGCGACAAAGCCGATCGCAATTTCATTCAACGCGCCCGCGTCCAGAACATCGCGATTCTTGTACAGATCATAGGCAAAGGCCCCTGCCATGGTTGGCATCGACAAAAAGAACGAAAACTCGGCCGCTGCACGTTTATCCGCCCCCATCAGCAACGCCCCGACAATCGTCGAACCCGAGCGCGAAACCCCCGGAATCATCGCCAGACACTGGATAAACCCGATGGCCAGCGACATCCCCAAGGGAAAGCGCATCGCATCGTGGTGGCGCGGGGTCAGCTTTAGCCGGTCCACCCACAACAGGATCACCCCGCCAAGGATCAGCATGATCGCAATCAGTTTGGGCGTTTCGAACAGCACTTCCTTGATAAAATCATGCGCCAGCACGCCGATTACCACGGCTGGCATAAACGCAATCAGGATCGACAGGATAAAGCGGCGCGATTGCGGATCATTCGGCGCGGTGCGAAACACATTCCACAGCTTGCCGGAATAGATCGTCAGGATTGCCAGAACCGACCCCAACTGGATCACTACCTCGAAGGTCTTGCCCGCCGATTCGAACCCCAGGAAATGGCCCGCCAACAACAGATGGCCGGTCGAGGACACCGGCAGGAATTCGGTCAACCCCTCCAACACCCCCAGAAACAGTGAAACCAGCGTGGTGCTGTCGGTCATGGGAACCCCTTAACTAGGCTTTACGCAACTTCTTGGCCGATTCCTTGATCGAGGCATATTCGCCGGACGGACGGAACCGCCACAGATAATCCGGCGCAACCGCTTCGAACGGGGTCGGTTTAATTCCCAGATCGGCCAGCCCGCGGGCGCCTTCGGAAACCACATTGTCATGCTTGAGCAAACGCACCTGGTCACGCGACAGGATAGTATTGGGGATCAGCCCCCCGGACATCGCCTGCATCATGTCAAAGCCGAACCCCATAACCGAGCCAACCCAGAACGGCAGGTTCACCACCAGACGACGGCGCTGAATTTCCTTCAGCATATATTCAACCAGCCCTTTAAGCGTATCCACTTCCGGCCCGCCCAACTCGTAAACGCCGGTGGGTGCGTCACCTGTCAAGGCGACTTCGGCAGCGGCGGCCACGTCATCGACATAAACCGGTTGAAAACGGCTATTTCCACCAACCAGGGGCAGAACCATCGAAAAAGTTGTCATTGATGCGAAGCGGTTAAAGAACTGATCCTCGACCCCGAACACCACAGACGGGCGCAGGATGGTTGCATCGGGGAAATAGGTCTTCACGCTCTGCTCGCCTAACCCTTTGGTGCGGGCATATTCACTGTCACTGTCTACATCGGCAGATATCGACGATAGATGCACCATCCGCTTGATACCGGCAAGTGATGCCAACCGCGCAATCCGCTCGGCCCCTTCATGGTGCACCGCATCGAATTTGTTCTTGCCCAGATTGTTCAGGATCCCCACACAGTTCACCACCGCGTCCGCCCCGCGCATCGCGTGCCTTACCGAAGCATCATCGCGAATGTTGCACAATTCCGGCTCGACCTGCCCGACCACACCATAGGTCTGCACGAACAGGGCCTCGTTGGGGCGACGCACCGCAACCCGCACACGCCAGCCTGCTTTGGCCATCCGCCGTGCAATGTAACGCCCGACAAAACCGGACCCGCCGTAAATGGTGACAAGTTTGGACATGGGAAACCTCCGATCAAATGTTGTTTTCTCAATAGCTTTTAACGGGCCCGGGGACAAGCAAAGATGATAAGGTGAAAAAATACCTTTTCTGCCGTTGACACCCCCCCCGAGTCTCTGTAATTCGCCCCTACGACACCTGCCCAGGTGGCGGAATGGTAGACGCGCTAGCTTCAGGTGCTAGTGTCCTTACGGGCGTGGAGGTTCAAGTCCTCTCCTGGGCACCAAAAAATCTTCTCATACATCCTCATATCTACTATAAGTCATTGTATTTGCAAGATTATACTATACCCAAATTTCTTATCTGAACATACAACACCCCCATTTCTCAGGTTTTTTGAGAGGTTTCGATTGGGGAAATACTCCCTAAATGCAATTGTCCGGATTTAATAGCAGCAAAGCAAATAGCCGGGAAAAACCCTGTAAACTGACTGATGGTGGTAGGCTGTTTCTGCTTGCGGAACTCAACAGATCAAAATTCTGGCAGCAGAAATACCGGCACCTTGAGATAGAGCGGTTATTGTCGCATGGAAAATATCCCGATGTCACACTCGATCAAGCACGTCAAAAGCTTCACGATGCGCGTGCACTCCTGGCTGAAGGAAAGGATCCCGCTACCAAGAAGAAGCTTGACCGGATAGCTGCAGAAACCCAAGCACGCACAACATTCAAACTGGTTGCAGAAGAATACCTTGAAAACTCAGCCGAACGCGGACTGACGGCTTCTACCATGAAGAAGAAGCGTTGGTTTCTCCTTGATCTGGCGTAACCGCTACACAATCGACCCATAGCCCCCCGCTGGACAGACCCCTTGCCATTACTGGCGCACCGGTGATCCGGCTGATGCTGACCAGCGAGACACCTGTAGCGCAAATTGCGGTGCGGCTGAACGATGTGCACCCCGATGGCAAAGTTAGCCGAATAACTTATGGCGTGCTAAATCTGACCCATCGGAATGGCTCGGAAAACCGGCCCCAATGCCTGTAAACCAGCCGGTTGATATTACCATGCGGCTAGACCAGATTGCCTATGAATTTCCCGCCGGTCATCGATTGCGCTTGTCCATTTCAAACGCCTATTGGCCGCTGATCTGACCGGCGCCGCAAAAAACCAGACTGCATCTGAGCGGCGGACAGATTGCCCTGCCAATGTTGTGCGAGGGGGGGCAGGATGTATGCTTTGAGACACCGCAAGCCGCCCCCGAATGGCAAGCAGATGTAATCCGGAAAGGTAGCAATCTACGTGAAACCACGACCGACCCGCAGACCGGAACGACCACCCTGCATATCGTTGATGATTTTGGCGCGCGCAAAGACGCCGATCATGTGCTGATCACTGACAGTGTCGCGCGGGAATGTTGGGTGATCCATCCTGACGATCCACTTTCGGCACGCGGGCGCACCCATTGGTGCGATATTTTACAACGTGTCAACTGGTGCCTGCGCACCGAAACCTATTCGCATATGTGGGCCGATGCAGCAAATTTTCACCTGAGCGCACGGATCGAAGCTTATGAAGGGGACCGGCTGGTGTTCGAGAAGGATTTCACCGAAACCATCCCGCGCGACATGATTTAAAGCGGCCCCTAATTGCCGGCGCTTTCCATTCGACGGGTTTCCAGCACGTCCTCAAGCCAGCCGATTTTCATTTCCGGTACCGATTTCAGCAACAAATCTGTGTAATCGTCAAACGGCGGGGCCAGCACCTGGCTTTTGGGCCCATACCGCACCAGTCGCCCCTGATACATCACCGCGATGCTGTCGGCGATCGCTTTGACCGTGGCCAGATCGTGGGTGATGAAAAGATAGGCCACATTTTCAATTTTCTGCAATCGCAACAACAGCTTTAGAATCCCATCGGCCACCAGAGGATCCAGGGCGCTTGTTACTTCGTCGCAAATGATCAGGCTGGGTTTGGCGGCCAGCGCGCGGGCAATACAGACGCGCTGCTTTTGGCCGCCGGACAATTCGGCGGGGTATCGATCAAGAAAACCATCGCCCATTTCTATTTCTTCCAGCAGTTCGGCAACCCGCTTGCGTTTTTCCGCCCCGCGCAAACCAAAATAGAATTCCAGCGGGCGGCCAATGATCGTGCCGACCGTCTGGCGCGGATTCATCGCCGTATCCGCCATTTGATAGATCATCTGCAGTTCGCGCAGATCATCCTTGGACCGGTTTACCAATGCCTTGGACAAGGACCGTTCGCCAAACATGACATCGCCTTCGAATGGCGGCAGCAGACCGGTGATCACCCGCGCCAATGTCGATTTGCCAGATCCGCTCTCGCCCACGACGGCCAGTGTCTGGCCCGCGTGCACCTCGACCGAAACATCGTCCAGCACTTGCACCATATTGCCATATGCCGCCGATATATTGCGCGCCACAAGCACCGGATTGTCGGTTGGCCGTTTTTCCTCGTGATCGATTGAGCGCACAGATACCAGCGCTTTGGTATAGTCCTCAACCGAGCGGGTGATGATTGCCTCGGCTGTGTTGCGCTCGATTTTTTCGCCATGGCGCAGGACCATTATTTCATCCGAAACCTGTGCCACCACGGCCAGATCATGGGTGATATAGATCGCGGCGACATCGGTGTTGCGGATCGCCTTTTTGATCGCGGCCAGAACGTCGATTTGCGTGGTCACATCCAGCGCGGTTGTCGGTTCGTCAAAGATAATCAGATCGGGTTCGGGCACCAGCGCCATCACCGTCATCGCCCGCTGCAACTGCCCGCCCGAAACCTGATGCGGAAAGCGGCGGCCAAAATTCTCGGGGTCCGGCAGGCCCAAATCATCAAACAAGGCCACAGCACGGGCTTCGGCCTCGGATTTGCTGGCGGTGCCGTGCTCCAGCGCGGATTCGATGATCTGTTCCATCAACCGCTTGGCCGGATTGAAAGACGCGGCGGCAGATTGCGACACATAGGTCACTTCTTTGCCCCGAAGGCGGCGCAAATCCCGTGTGCTGCCCGCCAGAATATCACGTCCGTTCAGCCAGACCTGCCCGCTTAACCGGATGCTGCCCCGTCCGTATCCCATGGCCGCAAGGCCAATGGTGGATTTGCCAGCACCGGATTCACCGATCAGCCCCAGCACCTTGCCCTTTTCCAGCGTCAGCGAAACGTCCTTGACGATGACAAGTTCGGCCGCCTTTTCGCCGGGAGGATAGATCGTTGCCGCAATCCGCAGATTACGGATGTCCAGCAGGTTGTCTGCCATGTCCTTAGCCACCGCGCCCTCCTTTCAGGTCCGACGTGCGGTTCAGCACCCAGTCGGCCACCAGATTGACAGAAATCGCCAGCACCGAAATCGCTGCTGCCGGATACAGCGCCGCGTTGATGCCAAACACGATGCCCTCTTTGTTTTCCTTAACCATGCCGCCCCAGTCTGTGGCCGGTGGCTGTACACCAAGGCCAAGGAAGGAAAGGGTGGACAGGAACAGCACTGCAAAGATAAACCGCAAGCCCAGTTCCGCCACCAGCGGCGACAGGGCATTTGGCAGGATTTCACGGAATATCACCCACATGCGCCCTTCGCCGCGCAATTTTGCGGCCTCGACGAAGTCCATAACATTGATATCCACCGCCACCGCGCGCGACAGGCGGAAAACACGGGTGGAATCCAGCATGCCCATGACAAGGATCAGAACCGGCAGCGTCACCGGCATCACCGACAAGACCACCAGCGCAAAAATCAGCGTAGGGATTGACATCAGCAAATCCACCAGACGCGACATAACCTGATCTACCCAGCCGCCGATTACCGCCGCCGTGAATCCCAGAAACGAGCCGAGCGTAAATGACAACACCGTTGCCAACGTGGCAATCAGGATTGTGGTGCGCCCGCCGTAAATCATTCTTGTCAGCAGGTCGCGGCCGATATTGTCAGTGCCAAGCACGAATTCGGCGCTGCGTGGCTCCCACACTCCGCCGACGACTTCGGCCATGCCATAAGGGGCAATCAGGGGCGCAAAGATTGCAATCAGGAAAAAGCTGCCTGTCATAATCAGGCCGATCAGGGCCGAAATAGGTATCTTCATTTCGGATGCCTCAGCCTTGGATTACTGACAATCGCAACGATATCGGCAACCAGGATAAGCATGACGTAAACCGCTGCAAATATCAGGCCGCAGGCCTGCACCACCGGCACATCACGCTTGGCCACATGGTCGACCAGATATTGACCCATTCCGGGATAGACAAAGATCACCTCGACCACCACAACCCCGACCACCAGATAGGCAAGGTTGATCATTACCACATTGACGATTGGCGAAATCGCATTCGGAAAGGCGTGGCGAAAGATCACGTTAAAGGCCGACAACCCCTTTAGTTCAGCGGTCTCGATATAGGCCGATTGCATCACGTTCAGGATCGCGGCGCGCGTCATACGCATCATATGCGCCAGCACCACCATTGTCAGAACCGCCACCGGCAAGGCGATGGCGTTCAGCTTTTCCAGCAGGCTCATGCTGCTGTAAATCGTGGCGACCGAAGGGAACCAGCGCAACTTTACCGCAAAGAAAAAGATCAGCACATAGCCGATGAAAAATTCAGGCAGCGAAATTGACGCCAATGTAACGCCCGAGATCAGTTTGTCAGGCCAGCGGTTGCGATACCGCACAGCCAGCAGACCCAGCAAAATGGCCAGTGGCACCGCGACAACAGCAGCAGTAGCGGCCAGAAACAAAGTGTTGCCCAGACGTTTCCCGATCTGGGTGCTGATATCGGCCCCGTTGGAAAGGGCTGTCCCCAGATCGCCAGTCAGAACCCCGCCCAACCAGCGGAAATAGCGCACATAGGCAGGATCGTTCAGGCCCAGCTCCTCGCGCAGGTTGGCAAGCGCTTGCGGGGTGGCTGATTGGCCCAGAATGCTTTGGGCCACATCGCCCGGCAGAATTTGTGTGCCGGCAAAAATCAGCGCCGACACGGCGAGTAGCAAAAGGAGGCCCAACAACAATCGCTGGGCCACCAGTTTCAATAATGAGGACATACCCTGTTAAGCCTTGATCCAGGCCTTGATCAGGGATTTATCATACATCAGGCCACCGTTCGGGTCATTCTCGTAGCCGCCAACCTTGTCCCCTACCGCATCAAGGAAATCATTGAACATCGGCAGGATCAGGCCGCCTTCGTCACGCACCATAAGGGCGGCTTCGCGGTACATTTCCTTGCGTTTGGCCGCATCCAGTTCACCACGGGCCTGGATGATGATCTTGTCAAAATCGGGCCTGATGAATTTGGTGTCGTTCCAGTCAGCAGTGGATAGATACGCAGTTGAATACATCTGGTCTTGCACCGGACGACCACTCCAGTAAGAGGCGCTGAATGGTTTGACATTCCAGACCTCGGACCAATACCCGTCACCCGGTTCACGCTTGATCTCGAGCTGGATACCGGCGGCCTCGGCGCTTTGCTGGAACAGCTGTGTTGCATCCACAGCACCGGGGAAGGCAACATCGGATGTGCGCAACACGATTGGTCCGTCATGGCCGGATTTTTTGAAGTGGAACTTGGCCTTGTCAGGATCGTATTCGCGTTGCTCGATCCCCTCGGGGAACAGCGGATAAGATGCATTGATCGGAAAATCATTCCCGACCGAACCATAACCCTGAAGGATTTTATCAACCATTTCCTGACGGTTGATCGCATATTTCAGCGCCATACGCAGATCGTTATTGTCAAAAGGTGCCGTGTTTACATGCATGATAAATACATAATGTCCGCGGCCGGATACACTATGCAGCTCGACCCCGGGAATCCTTTTAACCAGATCGGCAACTTTGGGCTCAACCCGGTTGATCATATGTACCTGCCCGGATTGTAACGCCGCCAAACGGGCGGTGGCATCGTTTAGGATCAAAATTTCAACTTCATCCGCATGGCCGCGCGTGTCATCCCAGTAGTTTTCAAATTTTGTCCCGACATGACGCACACCAGGATCGTTTTCTGCAATTTTATAGGCGCCAGTACCGATACCGGCTGTCGGGTCGTCCTTGCCGCCGTTTGGCATGATCATCAGGTGGTAATCCGCCATCAGATAGGGAAGGTCGGCATTTGGCTCGGCCAAGGTGATCACCACGTTCTGACCATCGGCCATCACGCTCTCGATGCCTTAGACAATACCAAGTGCGCCGGATTTCGAATTTTCATCCGAATGGCGCTCGATCGTGGCCACCACATCCGCAGGCGTCATGGTTTTACCGTTGTGGAATTCCACTCCTTCGCGGATTTTGAAATTCCAGGTTTTGGCATCTGCCGAAGCTTCGACATTCTCGGCCAGCCGCATTTCGACATCACCGCTTGGGCTGACCTCGACCAGACCTTCGGCCCATGTGCGGCCAAATCCAATAGGGGCATCCGAGGCCCAAAGAGCGGAATCAAGGGAATCCGAGGATGCACCACCCTGATAGCCAGCCTTCAGGGTGCCACCCTTCATTGGGCCTGCGGCCTTGGCGGCTGAACTTAGCAGCCCGCTGGCTACGACGGATGATACACCAAGCGCAGTTGCACGCCCGAGAAATGCGCGGCGATTCATTAGGCCGCGGACAACCTTGTGACTTAAATATTCCAGCTCTTTCGACATTTCATATTCTCCCAGGTGACAGGGCGCAAATAGCCCCGAAATTTATTCTAACGGTAGAATTTCAAGCGCCCTGAATTCGGCTGCAAGACGACTAACGTCTTCTTTTCTACAGATACGAAATTACTCCCCCTTCAATAATAGGCGCACAAACACGACGCTTTTACCTCTTTGTGCGACATAAATCTTGCAAAAACATGCCAGACTTCATTGATATGCTTTGTCATTTATATTGATCCGTCAATCAAAAATCGTCCTTATTATAATCCCGCCGCCTTGTTTGTTGCGGTGTTTCGCGAAATTCCTGACGGTAGGCCCGCGTCATTGCGCTTGCATTTTCATAGCCAGACCGAAGGGCAATTTCGGCAACACCAAGGCCGGTTTTTTGCACCAGACGGCGCGCGGCCTGCAACCGGATACGGCGATAGGCCTGCAAAGGTCCGGTTCCCAGTTCGGATTGAAACAGTGCTGTCATTCGGCGGGGTTTTAGCCCCAGTTGTTGAGCAATCTGCGGCATGGTCAGCGGATATTCCTGATTGTCCCGCATTACTGCCAGCGCGACGGCAACGGTATTTGAAGGGTTGCGCGGCAGCCCCTCATCCCAGCTGCCGTCATCGCCTTGCATGAACAGGGCGGCCACTTCGGTGCGCAAGGCTTCTCCGTGGTCGATTGCGATCATCCTTTGCGCCAGTTCGAACGAAGTCATCGCCCCGCCACAAGACCAGCGATTGCCGTCCATTACCAATCTTTCACGCTGCACCTGCACTTCGGGAAATGCCTCGTGGAAATCCTCGATCTCGTCCCAGTGGATGGTTGCCCTGCGCCCCTCAAGCAGTCCGGCCGCCGCCATCAGCCAACTGCCCATATCCAGCCCGGCGACAGCCTGAAACCGCACTGCCGCCTGCCGCAGTGCGCGCAACATATCAGGGGTGGCATAGCTGCGGTATCCATAGCTGGGCAACAACATCAGCACATCCCCGCCCGACGCCCGTCCCAGCGATGCCTGAACCGAAACCGGCAATCCGCTGGACGATGTCACCGGCGCCCCGTCAACCGACAGATAGCTCCAGTCATACGCCTGCCATCCCAGCAGGCTGTTGACCGCGCGTAGCGGTTCAACCGCATTGGCCAGACAATGGTTCGAGAACCTCTCGAACAACAATACGCCGATCCGTTTTGTCCGGCTGGATTTTATCTGCCATTTTCGCATAGTATTTATACAATCCTGCATGATGGCAAAAATCAAGCCGGATAGTGTTTTCCCGAACAGACAGCCGGAGATGCCAAATGCCCCTTGAAATGAACACCAATGTATTCATCACCTGCGCCATCACGGGATCGGGCAGCACGCAGGACCGCAGCCCGCATGTGCCCCGCTCTCCACAACAGATCGCCGACAGCGCCATCGCCGCGGCCCGCGCGGGCGCGGCCGTGGTGCATTGCCATGTGCGTGATCCAAAAACCGGGGTGCCCAGTCGTGATCTGAAACTGTATCGCGAGGTCACTGACCTGATCCGCGCTTCGGATGTGGATATGGTGCTGAACCTGACCGCAGGCATGGGCGGCGATTTGGTCACCGGTGCACCGGATGCCCCCCTGCCGCTGGTCGAGGGCACCGATATGGTCAGCGCCGCAGACCGCGTAGCGCATATTGCCGACTGTCTGCCGGAAATCTGCACACTGGATTGCGGCACGATGAATTTCGCCGAAGCCGACTATGTGATGGTGAACACGCCCGGGATGCTGGTTGAAATGGGCCGGATGATGACCAAGCTGGGCGTAAAGCCGGAAATCGAGGCCTTTGACACCGGCCATCTGTGGTATGCCAAGAAACTGGTTGAGGACGGGGTGCTGGATGCGCCTGCTTTGGTGCAATTATGCATGGGTGTGCCGTGGGGCGCGCCGGATGATCTGAATACGTTTATGGCGATGGTCAACAACGTCCCCAATGACTGGAACTGGTCCGCCTTTTCGCTGGGGCGCAACGAAATGGCCTATGTTGCCGCCGCTGTGCTGGTCGGAGGCAATGTGCGCGTCGGGCTGGAAGACAACCTTTGGCTAGGTAAGGGCGAACTGGCCACCAACGAAGCACTGGTCGCCCGTGCCGTCACCATCATCGAAGCGATGGGTGCCCGCGTGATGGGCCCCGCCGAGGTGCGCGAAAAGCTGGGGCTGACCAAACGGATGCCCCGCACATGAGCGCGGACAGAAAAACCGCAGCAATCATCGGCGGTGGCGTCATCGGTGGCGGCTGGGCCGCGCGGTTTTTGCTAAACGGCTGGGACGTGTGCGTGTTTGACCCAGATGCGCAGGCCCAGCGCAAAATCACCGCAGTGCTGGAAAACGCCCGCTATGCCCTACCGATGCTTTACAACACGGCGTTGCCCGATGAAGGATCCCTGACATATTGCGAAACCATTTCCGGCGCGGTGCAAAATGCCGACTGGATTCAAGAGAGCGCCCCCGAACGGCTGGCGCTGAAACGCAAGGTCTATCAGACCACGCAGGAACATTGCCGCGCTGACGCTATCATTGCGTCTTCCACCTCCGGCTTCAAACCGTCCGAAATTCAGGGCTGCGCCACGCGCCCCGAACAGATCATCGTCGCCCATCCATTCAATCCGGTTTATCTGTTGCCTCTGGTCGAAATAGTGGCCACTGATGAAAACCCGCCTGAGATGACCGACCGCGCCACCGGTATCATCGAAAGCCTGGGCATGTTTCCCCTGCGGGTACGGGCCGAAATCGACGCCCATATCGCCGACCGGTTTCTGGAGGCGGTCTGGCGCGAGGCGCTG
The DNA here is from genome assembly GCF_003544895.1 of Profundibacter amoris. Lineage (GTDB taxonomy): Bacteria > Pseudomonadota > Alphaproteobacteria > Rhodobacterales > Rhodobacteraceae > Profundibacter > Profundibacter amoris. Next base: position 382,163 of record NZ_CP032125.1, on the reverse strand, counting down.
TGGCTGATCAAGGGCGAGATCGCCACAACCGAAGAAATCGACAACGCGATCCGCTATGGTTTTGGTCTGCGGTGGGCACAAATGGGGCTGTTTGAAACCTACCGCATTGCCGGAGGCGAAGCAGGGATGCGCCACTTTATCGACCAGTTCGGCCCCTGCCTGCAATGGCCCTGGACCAAACTGATGGACGTGCCGGAATTGACAGACGAGTTGGTGGAAATGATCGCCAGCCAGTCCGACGCGCAATCAGGTGCCCATACCATCCGGCAGCTGGAGCGGATGCGCGATGAAAACCTTGTCGGCATATTGCTTAGTCTGAAAACCCGCGATGCGGCGGCCGGTGCGCTGCTGAACACTCACGAGGCACGGATCACCCAACCACCTGATACAAGCGGGGCGGAACCGATCACGACCCTGAACCGCAACGTGCCGATCGACTGGACCGATTACAACGGCCATATGAACGAAAGCCGCTATGGTCAGGTTTTTTCAGATGCAGCCGATGTGGTGATGGCGCTGCTCGGGGCTGATGCGGAATACATTAAAGGGGACAACAGTTATTTCACCGTCGATATCCATATCCGTTTCTTGCAGGAAACCCGCACGGGCCAACGCTTCAGCGTCCACAGCCGTGTGTTGCTTGGCGAGGGTAAAAAACTGCGCCTATATCACAAAATGCTGGCTGATGACGGCAGTGTAATAGCCACGGGCGAACAGATGCTGATCCACGTCAGCCTGAAAACCCGCCGCGCTTGCGAGCCACAGCCCGAAATATTGGCAAAACTGGAATCGCTGGCCGCTGCACATGCCACCATTCCCCTGCCCGACCACCTAAAGGATACCTGATGAACTTCGGCCTGACAGACGAACAGGAAATGATCGTTTCCACTGTGCGCAGCTTTGTTGAAAATGAAATATACCCGCACGAAGAACGGGTCGAGCGCACCGGCGAAGTATCCGCCGAGATCGCACAACAGATCAAGCAGAAAACCATTGATCTGGGTTTTTACGCCTGCAATTTCCCCGAAAGCGTCGGCGGTGCGGGGTTGTCGCATGTGGATTTCGCGCTGGTCGAACGGGAATTGGGGCGCGGATCAATGGCGCTGACCCATTTCTTTGGCCGCCCGCAGAATATCCTGATGGCGTGTGAGGGCGATCAGGTGGAGCGCTATCTTCTGCCAGCAGTGCGCGGCGAAAGGATGGATGCGCTGGCGATGACAGAACCCGCGGCCGGATCGGACGTGCGCGGTATGAAATGCAGTGCCGTGCGCGATGGCGGCGATTGGGTAATTAACGGCACCAAACATTTCATATCAGGCGCCGAACACGCCGATTTCGTGATCGTCTTTGTCGCGACCGGTACCGATGACACGCCACGCGGCCCCAAGAAACGCATCACCACCTTTCTGGTTGATCGCGGCACAAAGGGCTTCACCATCCGCGAAGGCTACACATCGGTCAGCCATCGCGGTTACAAGAATATGATTCTGGAATTCGATGACTGCCGCCTGCCCGATGCGCAGGTGTTGGGCGAAGTGGATGGCGGTTTTGCGGTGATGAACGAATGGCTCTATGCCACCCGCATCACCGTGGCGACAATGGCCGTCGGTCGGGCGCGTCGCTGTTTCGATCTGGCGCTGAACTATGCGGCGGAACGCGAGCAGTTCGGCCAGCCAATCGGCAAATTTCAGGGAATAAGCTTCCAGATCGCCGATATGATCACTGAAATTGATGCCGCCGACTGGCTGACACTGGCATCCGCATGGCGGCTGGATCAGGGGCTGCCCGCCAATCGCGAAATCGCCAGCGCCAAACTTTATGCCAGCGAAATGCTGGCCCGCGTCACCGACACCACCCTGCAAATCTTTGGCGGTATGGGGCTGATGGATGATTTCCCGATCGAACGCTTTTGGCGCGATGCGCGGGTTGAACGGATCTGGGACGGAACATCGGAAATCCAGCGCCACATTATCAGCCGCGAGTTGCTGCGGCCATTGGGAGCATAAGAGTGTCTATGCCTGCGGCGCGGATATTTAAGAAAAGAAGAAAGAAAGAGCCCTTCGCCCTGATCAACAGAACGAAGGGCCTTCTCCTTTTACGGTCATCGGCGTCCCCGCCTGTACCGCAACCACAGACCACAACAATTTTATTAAAATTTCGTTTCTTCTTTTTAAAAATATCCCCGCCGGAGGCATCTGCACTTTCCCCCTGCCCGCGGGTGGAAATATGAACGCGGGGCTGAAAAGGCTGCTACGCCCTAAATCCATTGCCGTGATCGGCGGCGGGACTTGGTGCGAAAACGTGATCCGGCAATCAGGCGCTTTCGGGTTTGAGGGAGACATTTGGCCAGTCCACCCCGGACGCGCCAAAATAGCCGGATTGCCGACCTACCCGGATATCGAAGCCCTGCCAACCGCCCCCGATGCAGCATTCATCGGCATTAATCGTCACGCCACGATCGAAGCCGTGGCAACGCTGTCAGAAAAAGGGGCGGGTGGCGTGGTATGCTTTGCCAGCGGGTTTCTGGAAGCCAAGGCCGAGGACAGCAGCGGTGCCAACCTGCAAGCACAACTGCTGCAAGCGGCAGGCGACATGACGGTGATCGGGCCGAATTGCTATGGTTTCATCAACGCACTGGATGGCGCTTTGCTATGGCCCGACCAGCAGGGTCTGCAGCATCTGCAAAGCGGCGTCGCCATCATCACACAATCCAGCAATATCGCCATCAACCTGACCATGCAGCGCCGCGGTCTGCCGCTAGCCTATGTGGTAACGGCCGGCAATCAGGCCCAAACCGGTCTGGCCGAAATTGGTATGGAAATACTGCGGGATGATCGCGTGACAGCCCTTGGCCTGCATATCGAGGGTATAGGCGACATTCGCGCACTCGAGGCTTTGGCAGATACGGCGCGTATGACGGGCAAATCCATTGTGGCCCTGAAGGTTGGCAATTCCGATCAGGCCCGTGCTGCCACAGTTTCGCACACCGCTTCGCTAGCGGGCAGCGCCGCCGGTGCTTCGGCTCTGCTGCGGCGGTTGGGAATTGCACAAGTCGCCACCCTGCCCGAACTTACAGAGGCACTGAAACTGCTGCATGTGACCGGGCCATTGCCCAGCAACCACATCGCCTCCCTGTCCTGCTCGGGGGGCGAGGCCAGCTTGATGGCTGATCTAGCCGGCCCGTGTGGGATTGTATTTCCAGCATTGACCGACATCTGCAACAATGCTCTGCGCAAGGCACTTGGGCCAATGGTCAGTCTAGCCAATCCGCTGGATTATCATACCTATATCTGGGGCGATGTTAAGGCAATGACCACGACCTTTGGTGCGATAATGCAGGGGGATATCGCCCTTGGCATTGTGGTGGCCGATTTCCCGCGCAATGACCGTTGCGATCCGGCAGATTGGGACTGTGTGATCGATGCTGTCATTGCGGCGCAAAAAGCAAGCGGCAAGCCGATGGCGATTGCCGCATCATTACCAGAAAACATGTCCGAAAGGGTTGCCATACGCCTGATCGAAAACGGGATCATCCCCCTGTGTGGCCTGCCCGAAGCCCTAACCGCCGCACGGGTCGGTGCCGAATGTGGCCAAATACACCCTGCCCCGCCCCAGCCGGTGTTATTGCCCCAAACACCGAACCGGTACGCACCCCTGAACGAAGCAAAAGCAAAGGCCGCGCTTGCAGCTTATGGGGTTCAGGTACCGCATGCCTGTCGCGCGGATTCAATACAGGATTTAGCGCGCGCGTTGCAGGGCTTAGCCTATCCGCTGGTTCTGAAAGGCGAGGGGTTGGCCCACAAAAGCGAGGCCGGAGCAGTTGTGCTGGGGCTAGCCAACGCCGATCAGGTGTTGAACGCCGCCAAGGACATGCCCACCAACAGTTTTCTGGTCGAGGAGATGATCACAGGCTGCCTATGCGAATTGCTGGTTGGCGTGGTGCTGGACCCGGCGCACGGGTATGTTCTGACACTTGGCGCGGGCGGCGTGTTGACGGAACTGTTGCGTGATACCGCCAGCCTGCTGATCCCGGCCAGCCGCGCCGATATCAAAAGCGCCCTGCGCGGGCTGAGAATATACGCGCAACTAAACGGGTATCGCGGCAGCCCCGCCGCTGACCTGCCCGCCGTTATTGACGCAGTGATGGCAATCCAGTCCTATGTCATCGACAATCACGGGCAGGCCATCGAAATCGAGGTTAACCCGCTTATGTGTCTGGCCGATGATGCCATTGCCGCCGATGCCCTGATCCGAACTGGAGAAAAAACATGACAGAAAACCCGATCAAGACCCGTACAATCGGCAAGGTGCTGGAAGTCACCCTTGACCGGCCCAAGGCCAATGCGATTGATCTGGCGACCAGCCGGATCATGGGACAGGTATTTGCCGGTTTTCGCGATGATCCGGATTTGCGTGTGGCAATCCTGACAGGGGCGGGTGACAAGTTCTTTTGCCCCGGCTGGGATCTGAAAGCTGCAGCTGACGGGGATGCGGTGGATGGCGACTATGGCGTCGGGGGTTTTGGCGGGTTGCAGGAACTGCCTGATTTGAACAAGGTGGTGATTGCCGCGGTCAACGGCATTGCCTGCGGTGGCGGGCTGGAGCTGATGCTGTCTTGTGATTTGATCATGGCGGCAGATCACGCCAGTTTCGCCCTGCCGGAAATCCGGTCAGGCACGATTGCCGATGCTGCGTCACTAAAGCTGCCAAAACGCATTCCTTACCACGTTGCGATGGACCTGTTGCTGACGGGCCGCTGGTTTGATGTGCAAGAGGCGCAGCAATTGGGGGTGGTGAACTATGTGTATCCGGCGGATCAATTGTTGGAAAAGGCGCATGAATTGGCCGCTGAACTGGCCGCCGGTCCATCCTTGGTTCAGGCCGCGATCAAAGAAGTGGTGCGCGAGGCCGAGAACATGAAATTCCAGGATGCGCTGGATAAAATTACCGGCAGTGTTTTTCCGACGATAAAAACTTTGTATTCTTCCGATGATCAACTGGAAGGTGCCCGTGCCTTTGCTGAAAAACGTGATCCTGTGTGGAAGGGGGAATAACCAGCCCGATATGTAGATGTTCTGTTCGTTATCAATGTGCAATCAAGACAAACCCCCGGAACAATTACTTGATAATTTCAGCCTTTCTGGCTGGGCTTTGCAAGGGCCTGATGGTTGTGTGCACCATGTGGCCTTGCATGGTTACAACAGCATTCCAGATGATCTGACCGGATGGCCGCGAGGTGGCCTGCTCTAAACCTGATTTGCTTCACTTTTATGGGGTTAAATCGCTATATTTAACGCTCGCGAGCAAGCGATATCAACGATTGCACCACAGGACCGATCACTTCAACGATTACCCCAACGCCTGCAGCATTGGGGTGAATGCCATCCGCTTGCATGTATTTTCGTGCTGGAATTTTGGCCGAGCCTTCAAGCAGCGGGGAAAAAAAGTTTGCGAAAAACAGAGTCCCATATTTTTTGGAAAGCTCGGGATATATTGCATCAAACTGGGCCATGTAATCCGATCCGAAATTTCCTGGCGCAGGCATCCCGACTAACATCACAGGCAATTCGCGATTATTGGCAACTTTCAGGATTGCAGCGATGTTCGCGCGGCTTGTTGCTGGATCAATGCCGCGTAAAAGGTCATTGCCACCCAGGATCACAATCAGCCCCTGCACATCCGGCGTTAGTGTCCAGTCAATGCGGGATAGCCCGCCTGCCGTTGTATCCCCTGACACGCCAGCGTTCAGGATACGCACATCTTCGCCTTGTGCTTTCAACCAGTTTTCCAACTGTGGCACAAAACCGTCTTTGCGTGGCAATCCATAGCCTTGGGTCAGACTGTCACCAAGAGCAGCAATAACAACAGGTTCCGCAGCCATTGCTGACGGGATGCATAGGAAGAATATAGCCAGCAGCAACTTGAAGCGGCGCCCACATGCCCCATATACAAAGGCAACACTTTCATAAAGTATGGCGGCTATGTCCGAGACAATCCTGACCCTAAAAGACGTCCAGCTTAGCCTTTCAGCCAATGCTGGTGTGGTCGAAATCCTGCACGATATATCGTTGGACGTTGCCCGCGGCGAAACGCTGGGGTTAGTTGGGCCATCTGGGTCTGGCAAATCGTCTCTCCTGATGTTGATGGGCGGTCTGGAACAGGCCACCGCTGGCGAGGTGCATGCGCTAGGCCAGAACCTGACCGATATGAACGAGGACGCACTTGCCCGCTTTCGTCGTAATCATATGGGCATAGTATTTCAATCTTTCCACCTTATTCCGACAATGACCGCGCTGGAAAATGTCGCTACTCCGCTGGAACTGGCGGGGGTTGTGGATGCGTTCGAGCGGGCCGAAGCCGAATTGAATGCATTGGGCTTGGGCGCGCGGATTGACCATTACCCGTCGCAAATGTCGGGTGGCGAGCAACAACGGGTTGCTCTGGCCCGCGCGTCGGCCACACGCCCTGAAATATTACTGGCGGACGAACCGACCGGCAATCTGGACGAGACCACAGGCGCATCGATCATCGACGCCATGCTGGGATTGCGTGAGCAATACGGAACAACAATTATTCTGGTCACACATGCCGCTGATCTGGCTGCACGCTGCGACCGGATTGTGCGGCTTCGCGACGGGCGCATTGATTCCGAAACCCGCCAACAGGCAGCCGAGTGAGCCTGTCGATTGCCACACGCATCGCGCGGCGTGAATTGCGCGGCGGATTGCAGGGGTTTCGCATTTTTCTGGCCTGTTTGTTGTTGGGCGTGGGTGCGATTGCTGCCGTTGGCACGGTGCGTGTCAGCATTGAACAAGGGTTGCAACAAGAGGGCGCAACGATCCTTGGCGGGGACGCCGAGGTTTCCTTTACCCACCGATCTGCGGGCGACGAGGAACAGGCATGGCTGGCAAACACAGCAAATGTCCTATCCGAAATCATCGACTTTCGCTCGATGGTGGTGCTCCAGCGGGGCGAGACGATTGAAACCGGTCTGACACAGGTCAAAGCCGTTGATAATGCCTATCCTTTATATGGCGCGGTCGTTTTGAAACCGGATATCCCGCTGGCCCAAGCGTTGGCTGTTAAAGACGCGCTACCCGGTGCGGTCATGCAAAAGATCCTGATTGACCGGTTGGGCCTGAAGATTGGTGACCGGTTCCGCTTGGGCGAACAAGAATTTCGTCTTGCGGCCGCGCTGGTCCGTGAACCTGATAGTGCCGGCAGCGGCTTTGGACTGGGTCCGCGCACTATTGTTGCAACGACAGCGTTGAAACAATCCGGCCTGATCCAGCCAGGATCCTTGTTCGAAGTGCATTACCGGATGTTACTGGCGAAAGATGCCAACCTTGATCAGTTAAAATCCCAAGCCGAAGAGCAGTTCAGCACCCGTGGCCTACGTTGGCGCGACAGCCGCAACGGTGCCCCCGGTATCCAGCTGTTTGTCGAGCGGATTGCCTCGTTTCTGGTCATCGTCGGCCTTGCCGGTCTGGCGGTGGGCGGGGTCGGGGTTTCAGCGGCTGTGCGTTCGTATCTCGGGGGTAAAACCGCCACCATTGCCACGCTCAAAACGTTGGGTGCCGACGGGCGCACCATATTTCAGGTCTATATGATCCAGATCGGGGTTCTGACCATTCTGGGGGTTGGTCTGGGGGTGGCTTTCGGGGCGCTGGTGCCGCTGGCCTTCTCTCCGCTGATCTCGGCGGCATTGCCAATCCCTGCAGATTTCACCTTGCATATTCAACCGCTGTTTCAGGCTGCGGTTTACGGGTTTCTAACGGCGACCCTGTTCACCCTGTGGCCGCTGGCCAAGGCCCGTGATATCCGCGCTGCCAGCCTGTTTCGGGATGCGGCGGGCCGTATCAATGCATGGCCCCGTCGCCGGTATGTTTTAATAACGGGTCTGGTATTGGCAACGCTGATTGGCGTTGTCACCGGTTTTTCCGAAATTCCGAAACTGGCGCTTTGGGCCACAGGCGGGATTGTTGCGGCGTTATTGCTGTTGATGCTGGCCGCTTTGGGTCTGCGCAAGCTAGCAGGCTGGATGGGACGCTCGAAATGGGTGCGCGGCAAGCCTGCATTGCGCCTTGCGTTCGGCGCTATTGGTGGGCCGGGTAGCGAAGCGATACCCGTGGTTTTATCACTGGGTTTGGGCCTGACAGTGCTGGCTGCCATTGGCCAGATCGACACCAACCTGCGCAATGCTATTGCCCGCGATCTGCCTGCGATTGCGCCTGCCTATTTCTTTATCGACATCCAGAAGGATCAGTTGGACCCATTCCTGACACTTGCGCGCTCTGACGCTGGTGTAACCCAGGTGGACACAGCCCCGATGCTGCGCGGTGTGATCACCCGCATCAATGATATTCCCGCCATAGAGGTCGCAGGAGACCACTGGGTGATCAGAGGGGATCGCGGCATTACCTATGCCGAGAACCCGCCGGAGAACTCTCGTATCACACAGGGCGAATGGTGGCCCGTCGATTACACCGGCCCACCCCTGATCAGTTTCGCCGAGGAAGAAGCAAACGAGATCGGCCTGAAAATCGGTGATATGTTAACGGTGAATATACTTGGCCGCGATATCACCGCCCGCATTGCCAATTTACGCGCTGTGGATTTCTCGGACGCCAGTATCAATTTTGTAGTCACGATGAATCCCGCCGCACTGGCTGGTGCGCCGCACTCCTCGATCGCAACTGTCTATGCCTCCGAACAGGCCGAGGCCGGATTGCTGCGCACAATGATGAAGCAATTTCCCAATGTCACGGCCATCCGTGTTCGCGATGCCATCGCGCGGGTCTCAAAAGCGCTGAACGGAATCGCGGCCGCCACATCCTATGCCGCAGCAGCGACCCTGTTAACGGGATTTGCCGTGTTGATCGGGGCGGCGGCGGCTGGCGAGCAGGCACGCACATTCGAGGCCGCCGTGCTTAAGACCATCGGGGCGTCGCGGTGGCGCATCCTGACAAGTTTCATGCTTCGCGCCGCCATTATGGGGGCTGCAGCAGGTCTGGTTGCTTTGTTGGCGGGGGCTGTTGTGGCATGGGGGGTGATCAGTTTCGTTATGGGGGCGAGTTACCAGTTTGACCTGGTTTCAGCACTCATGGTGATAGCAGGCGGTGCAGGTGCAACGTTGTTGTCAGGACTGGCCTTTGCATGGCGTCCCCTTTCAGCACGCCCAGCACATATATTGCGAATGCGGGAATAGTTGGTCAAACGCCGGCTAATACCAAGCCACACCCTTCTGGCCGTCAACCGCCCCCGTCAGTGCTGAAAATCACACGGTCCAAAGCAACCATTTGAAAATTATTTCACGATTTACAGGACCCATATCGTGCGGATGGTTTGTTAAAAACCAGACAAATAAGTACAATAAAGGCTCTGGAAATCATTTCTTGCTTATATCCTGATAACAGTGACATACTGATCCAATCAACTGCGAATTGAAATCATTCTGGAGGGCGCATGCGTCTACGATTTCTCAAGTGTACTATTGTAGCGTATGTATTGGTTCCGTCCGTGGCATTTCCCCAGTCTTTAAACGGGGCAATGCTGGGTAACACATGTGCCGGATGTCATGGTACACTTGGCGGTGCCGAGAATGTCAAGATCCCGCCATTGGCGGGGCAGGATGCAGCGCAATTCGTGGCCACGATGCGCGCCTATCGCGATGGCAGTAAAAGTGGGACGATCATGAACCGGGTCGCGCGGGCATATAGCGACGCCGAGATTGATGCAATGGCCGCATATTTTTCCGCTCTTCACAAGCAAGCAAACGAATAGGAAACGCTGATGCCCCATTCCGACAGACGCGCTTTTCTTAAATTTCTGGCCGCTGGCAGTGTTATGTCGTCAGCAGGGCTGGCCCCTAATCTGGGATTTGGACAAAGCAGCCCGCATGTCGTGATTATTGGTGGTGGCACTGGTGGGGCCACGGCGGCAAAATATCTAAAGATGGGTGACGAAACCATCCGCGTCACCGTGATCGAGGCAAACCAGATTTACCGCCGCTGTTATGGCTCCAACGAGGTTTTGACCGGCTATATCGACATTGAAGATATCGCAATCACCTATGACGCTTTGCAGGGCAAATATGGCGTGGAGTTTATCTTTGACACCGTGATGGAGGTCGATCCGCAAACCCGTCTGATCACCCTGAAAACCGGCGGCAAAGTGACCTATGATCGCCTGATCGTTTCACCGGGGATCGATTTTATCTGGGATGGCGTTGAAGGGTACAGCGAAGACGTGGCCCAAAACGCGATGCCGCATTCATGGAAAGCCGGCGAGCAAACATTGCTGTTAAAGCGCCAGATCGATGCGATGCCGGATAACGGAACGATGATTATTGTGCCCCCCGTTAATCCCTACCGCTGCCCCCCCGGCCCCTACGAGCGCGCATCGCTTATGTCCGAAATGTTCCAGAAAATAAAACCGAAGGCCAAGATCCTGATCCTTGATCCAAAAGACGGATTCGCCAAGGACAAGCCCTTTATGTTGGGCTGGAACCGTCTGTATGATTTCCAGATTCCAGAGTCGAAAATGGACGGGATGCCGGAAGATATCAACACATATGATCAACCCGGAATGATCGAATGGATCTCCGGCTCTGCTGGCGGCAAAGTCGAGGCTGTCGATGCGTCAGCCATGACAGTCACAACCGAATTTGGCGACACATTCCACGGGGATGTGATCAACTTCATTCCGGCCCAAAAAGCAGCAAAGCTGGCGTTCGATATGGATCTGGTTGACGGCAACTGGTGTCCGATCAACCACCTGACAATGGAATCCACACGCCACGCCAATATCCATGTGATCGGCGATAGCTGCGTGGCCGATGTGATGCCAAAATCCGGCTATTCCGCAAACACCCAGGCCAAAGTAGTCGCCGCGCAAATCCTGCATTTGCTGCGCGAAGAAGAGCCGGAAGAACCAACATGGTCCAATGTCTGTTTCTCGCGGGTCAGTTCGGAATACGGCGTTTCGGTTGGCGGGATTTACCGGCTGGATCACGAGAGCGGCAAGATCATTTCAACGAAGGGCGCAGGTGGCGTTTCACCGCTTGATGCCTCGCACCAGTTCAACCGTCTGGAGGCGCTGTACCAAGAAGCGTGGATGGAAAATTTTGTTGCAGATAGCTTTGGCTGATCGAAAAAGGAAGATTGCATGTCGCAAGATGAATATACCCCCCCTGCCAGCCCCTTGAGCGATGAGGAGCAACAACGCGCACTGGACAGCTCACCCCGCGGCACATGGGCAATTCTGTTCATATACGGTATCATTTTCATCCTGATGTGGCTCTATTTCTGGTACGGGCTGTTCGTGCCCGCCGGTTCGGTAAAGTAGGAGCTGCGGATGGCATTTCATATAGATAAACTTGAAAAACGCTGGATTTACATGGTCGCCGGGATTGTGCTGATGGCGTGGGGCATCCAGATTTATTACGCGGCCCAAGGCTGGCATCCACCAAGCAACGTCGAGGTGATCGATTCTGCGCAACTGCATCTGGAAACTGGTGTAGGCGGCGACGAGTTTTCCGAACAGAATATTGGCGTCAAACGTGATGAAGATGGAATGCTGGTGGTGACGATGGTTGCCGCGCGCTATGGATTTTATCCGCAAGAAATCGTCCTGCCGCAGGGCGAGCCGTTCAAAATGCGGATCGCCAGTTTTGACGTGCTGCACGGCATCTATATCCCGCTGACCAATCTGAATTTGATGCTGGTGCCGGGGTATGTTTCCGAAGTGACAACCACAGTGAACAACCTTGGCGACTATCCGATGCTGTGCCACGATTTCTGCGGCATGGGCCATGCCTATATGTTCGGAAATGTGCACATCGTTCCTGCCGACGAATTCAAGCTTTGACCCTTTCGGAGGATATCCTTTGACCCTGTCTATGACGGATACAGATACTGACATTCAGGCGCCAACCTACGAAAAGCACGCCAAATGGTTGGGGCTTGCCAATATGTGGGTTGGTTTTGGGGCTTTTGCGGCCGCCATCCCGATGGGGCTGTATCAGGTTGCTGAACGTAGCAACCTGTTTCCCGCCGCTGAATCCCGCGAGATTTATTACGCATCGGTGTCCACACATGGTGTGTTGATGGCCTATGTGCTGACCACATTCTTCATCATGGGGTTCGGGTATTTCGTTGCCCTGCATTCGCTAAAACAGGATGTCTGGTCGCCGCTGTTTTCGTGGGTTGGTTTTAGCATTGCCCTTGTGGGAACGCTAACTGCCGCTGTGCCGCTTCTGTTGGGGCAGGCCTCGGTTATGTATACGTTTTACCCGCCGGAAATGGCTGTTACCTCGTTCTACATCGGGGCTGCCCTGCTGTTTGTCGGGTCATGGTTCTGGTGCGTGGATATGATTGTCGCCATGATGCAGTGGCGTCGCGCCAATCCGGGGATGGTTGTGCCTTTGATCATGTTTGGCACGACCATCAATGCGCTGTTGTGGCTCTGGACCTCGATGGGGGCCACGCTCGAGGTTCTTGTGCAGATATTGCCGGTAAAATTCGGCTGGGTTGACACGATTGACCCCGGCCTTGCGCGCACATTCTTTTCATGGACATTGCACGCCATCGTCTATTTCTGGCTGTTTCCGGCCTATATTGCGATGTATTCGCTGATGCCACGCGAATCCGGCGGCAAGCTGTTTTCCGATGAACTGGCGCGGGTTGCTTTTGTGATGCTGTTCATCTTCTCGGTGCCAATCGGGTTTCACCACCTTTATATGGACCCACAACAGGCCGCTGGTTGGAAGCTGCTGCATATGTTCGGCACCTTTATGGTGGCTGTACCAACATTCATCACAGGCTTTACCGTTCTGGCCACGCTCGAGATTTCAGGACGCCTGCGCGGAGGCAAAGGGTTGTTTGGCTGGATCATGAAAATCCGCTGGGATAATCCGATGACACTGGCAACCATGCTGTCGATGCTGATGCTAACGGCAGGCGGGTTTGGCGGGGTGATCAATGCGTCCTACCAAATGAACGCCTTGATCCATAACACCCAGTGGATCACCGGGCACTTCCACCTGATCTTTGGCGGCACCTCGGTGATCATGTATTTCGCGGTGGCCTATTGGGCATGGCCGCGGATCACGGGGCGCAAACTGGCCAGCACCCGATTGGCGCTGTGGCAGCTATGGCTGTGGTTCTGGGGGATGTTGGTCACCACGATGCCGTGGCATGTTCTGGGCCTGTTGGGTCAGCCGCGCCGCGTCGATACACTGCCATACGGCGAAACCCTGAATGCGATATGGGACCCATACGAAGTGGTCATGTTTGTTGGCGCTGTCATGCTGACGATTTCGGCCATCATGTTTATCGTCGTGCTGGTGCGTTCACATTTTTCCGAACGGCTGGCCAAAACCCCCGAAGTGGTTTTCGCCACCGCCATCCATCAGCCATTGCGGGTGCCGCATTTGCTAAACTCTCTGGCATTCTGGAACTGGGCAATGCTGGTCTATATGCTGGCCAGCTATGGCTACCCACTGCTGCAATTTGCCTTTCTCAATGCGCCCGAGACAATCCCATTCGGATTTGGAGAGTGATATGAAGTATTTCCAACGCTCTGCCATTCTTACCTCCATCCTGCTTTTTTCTGCGGCCCTTGCGCCGGCTGTCGCAGAGCAAAGCTCTGGCCCATCAACCAATGTGGCCTGGACCATAGAAACCCTGAATTTGTTGCGCAGCGGTGATCCTGAACGCGGGGCAATGCTCAACACCAAACTTGAATGTGTGACTTGTCACGGTGACAATGGTGTTTCTACAAATGACACATGGCCCAGTCTGTCCGGGCAGACAGCAGGATATACCTTCAAGGTTTTACGCGATTACCGTGAACACAAACTGTCCGGCACACAGCGTGGCGAATTGATGGCCTATATCGTCGCGGAAATGAGCGATCAGGATATGGCTGATATTGCCAGCTATTACGCGCAATACACCCTTCCCCCTGCCCGCATTGCATCGGTGCAAGAAGCTGCCGAAACGCTGGATCTACTGGGTGACCCAACACGGCTGATCCCGCCATGCAGTGTCTGTCACGGCAACAAAGGCCAAGGCAGTTTTCCCGACTTTCCAGCACTGGCAGGGCAGTCCCCCGAATTTCTGATGCGCAGCATGATGGATTTTAAGGCGGGGTTTCGCGGCAACGATGTCTATTCCCGCATGCGCCTGATTGCAGGAACATTGACCGAAGAGGAAATAGAAAGTCTAGCCGATTATTTTGCCGGCAAAGGTATCGCGGTTGCTCAAGAATAGATTGGCCCGCCGGATATGAAAAACGGGACAGAAAAACACGGCGCACAGTGTTACCACTGCAACCTGACCATTCCGCCAGAAACCAATATTCACAGCGAGGTTCTGGGCCAGGCCCGCGATTTTTGCAGCCCCGGTTGTGTGGCGGTTGCGAAATCAATTGTAGAGTCCGGTCTGGATGATTTTTACCGGTATCGTGGCAAACCGAATGCGGCAGATACAGGTGAAAAAAGCGCGGCGATTGATGCCCCCCTTACCGTCTATGACCATCCCGAGGTGCAGAAATCATTTGTGCGAAATGCCGGCGAGAACCGCGAGGCATCCTTGATCCTTGAAGGGATCCGTTGTTCTGCGTGCCTGTGGCTGAACGAACAGCACCTGCGCAAACTTGACGGTATCATTGATGTGCAGATTGACGCCAACAGCCATCAGGCGCGCGTTACATGGGCCCCTGACCGGTTGAAACTAAGCACTATACTGGCGGCGGTTGCAGATATCGGATTTGTCGCCCATCCGTTTGACCCAACCCGTCGCGAACAATTGTTACGGGAACAAAAACACCGCAGCATCGAGCGCCTGATTTTCGCTGGGTTTCTAATGATGCCGGTGGTGTCCTTCCAGATTGCCAGCTACTGGATTGGCGGGCCGGATGAAACCGGAACCTACCCGTTGTTTGAAAGCCTTGGCCGCTGGTTCATGTTGGCGGTGGTGACGATTGTGATGGCCTATTCGGGTCAGGATTTCTTTCGCGGGGCATGGCGCGATTTAAAGCACAAACAATTGGGTATGGATGTTCCGGTGGTTCTGGGCCTGTCGACCGCGTGGGTTGGCAGTGCGGTGGCCACAGTTGTTGGTCATGGTGATGTCTATTTCGACTCTATCGTTATGTTCGTGTTTTTCGTGCTGTTGGCTCGCACATGGGAATTGCGCGGACGGATGAAATCGGCCAATGCGCTGGATGCCACCTTGAAAATTCTGCCCCGAACCGCGCAGCGGGTTTTGCCCGATGGCGGGGTTGAACAGGTTAGCGTGCTGGATTTGAATATTGGTGACACCCTACGCCTGTTGCCGGGTGAAAATGTCCCTGTTGATGGGCGCTTGTTATCCAGGGTCAGCACCTTTGATGAATCCCTGCTGACGGGCGAAGCAGTTCCGGTATTGCGCTATCGCGGGGATGCCGTGGTCGGGGGGGCCTGTAATGTTGATCAGCCAATAGAGATCGAAGTGACACGCACCTCTGACAGCTCGACCATGATGGAAATCCACCAGATGATCGCCCGCGGCCTGAATCAGCGCCCCAAATATGCGCAAATTGCGGACCGGATCGCACCGTGGTTTGTCGGGGCCGTTCTGGTGATCGCCTTGGTTACATTAGGGTTCTGGCTTTGGTATGATTCAGCCCGTGCTTTGCCCAGTTTAATCGCTGTTCTGATTGTCACTTGCCCCTGCGCATTGGCCTTGGCAACGCCGGTAGCATTGTCAATTTCCGCCGGGCGGTTTGCCCGTCTGAACGTGTTGCCGATGCGTATGGCTGCACTTGAACCATTGTCCAAAGCGACCACAATCGCCTTTGATAAAACAGGAACGCTGACCAAAGGCCGTCCTGTGTTGGCCGCGCAATTCCAAGCTGACAAGATGAACGAAATAGATGCTTTGGCCATCGCCGCACAACTGGAAGCGAAATCCGAACACCCTTTTGCACATGCGTTAAAATCCGAGGCAATTAACCAGCAGCTGGATGCTTCAGTAGCCCCGCCTATCCGGAACTACCCCGGTCAGGGTGTTGAAGCAGAGCTAAACGGCGGAAAATGGCGATTGGGTGGGGAAGCCTTTGCCTTGACCGGACGTGCCCCCCTTTCGCAGGATGGGAAAATCTGGCGTGACGCGCAGCTGTCAGCAGGGCGTAGTGTGATCACCTTGGCCAATGGCGCAGGGGCTAAAGCCATGTTCGCATTTGAGGACGAATTGCGCGATCATGTTTACGACAGCATCCAAAAGCTGCGCCAGTCGGGCATTGAAAATATTGCAATCCTAAGTGGCGACAATCCGGAATCCGTCCTTATTCTGGCAATAAAGGTTGGTATTGAAACGGCAATCGGCGGTCTGAAACCGGATGACAAGCTGACTTGGGTGCGGGAACAGCAATCAATTGGCGAGCGGGTTGTTATGATCGGGGATGGTATTAACGATGCTCCGGTTCTGACAGCTGCTGATGCAGCGGTGTCATTTTCCGGCGCGACTGAACTTGCCCGCCAATCCAGTGATTTCGTAATCTTGGGGTCGGATTTTACAAGCCTAAAGGATGTGTTTTCCCTGTCAGCAGCGACAGGGCGAATTATCAAGCAAAACCTGTTGTGGGCGGCAGGGTATAATCTGTTAGCCGTTCCTGCGGCTGCAATGGGTTTCGTCCCCCCTTGGGCCGCTGCAATTGGTATGTCGGTTAGTTCGCTATTGGTCGTATCTAATGCCATGCGATTACGAGCAAAAGTCACTTAACCAGAGGCCCATTATCCAATGTAGCACGATGACCAAATGATAATTTCTACATCAAAATACTGATCACAGACAGCTGTGCCCGCCGGAATGGTTGATTGACCGCCGGTCCGCGGACAGCCCACTCTGGTCTGATCTGCCTTTAGATTGTCAAATTGGTGATCCCAGGTGCATAAAATTATCCCACCGCCACGTTTGTATGTGTACGCTTGAAAATACTCCTGATCTCTTTTTACCATTTCAATGGCTGTGCTATAGATCCGGGATATTTACAAGTGAACACAGGCATACCCGCACTGCTAGTCAGTGCGGACCCACGCCCACAGACAAGGATAACACCATGACCCAACCTATGATGACCCAATCCCTGCTTGTTAGCTCTCTTATTGATCACGCCGCGCGTTATCACAGTAGTAGTGAGGTTGTCTCGGTTGAAACCACAGGCAGCCTTGATCGTTCCTCGTGGGGCGAAGTTGCCCCTAATTCGCGCAAGCTGGCCTCGGCACTTGGCAAGCGGGGCGTTCAGGCTGGCGAGCGTTGTGCGACCATCGCATGGAACAATCGCCGCCACCTTGAAATCTATTTTGGCGTGGCAGGGGGCGGCATGGTGTGCCACACCATCAATCCGCGCCTGTTTCCCGAACAACTGGTCTACATCATCAACCACGCCGAAGATCAGGTTTTGTTTTTGGACAAAACCTTTCTGCCAATCGCGGCCAATCTGCGAGAAAAACTCCCGACGGTCAAAGCCTATGTTCTGATGGGGCCACGCGATGACGAAGCGGCCGATATGGTCGAGGGGCTTTTGTTTTATGACGAGTTGATCGAGACAGGTGATGACGGTTATGAATGGCCCCAGCTGGATGAAAACACCCCCTCCAGCCTGTGCTATACATCCGGGACAACCGGCCACCCCAAGGGGGTTTTATATACACATCGCTCGACTGTTCTGCACTCACTCGGGGGCAACCAGCCTGATGGGGTGGGCATATCGGCTGCAGATGTCGTGATGCCGGTTGTGCCGATGTTTCACGTCAATGCATGGGGCGTACCCTATATTGCCGCCGCAACCGGGTGCAAGCTTGCCTTGCCGGGGCCCGGTATGGACGGGCCAAGTCTGGTTAAACTGATTGACGGTGAACAGGTCACGCTGGCATTGGGTGTGCCGACCATCTGGATGGGGCTTCTGGCCGCTTTGGAAGAGGTTGGCAGCAAAGCCGAAAGCCTGACCCGCACGGTGGTTGGTGGCTCAGCCTTGCCGCCGTCAATGATCCCGACCTTCCGCGATAAATACGGTGTGAAACTGATCCACGCCTGGGGCATGACCGAAACCAGCCCGCTGGGAACCGTAAACAGCCCGCTGCAAAAACACAGCGCCTTGCATGAATCCGAGCAAGAGAAAATCGGCCTTGGCCAAGGGCGCCCGCCATATGGTGTTGAACTGCGCATCGTTGACGAGGCGGGCCATGTGTTGCCCGAAGACGGCGAAGCCCAAGGTGAATTGCAGATCCGCGGGCACTGGATTGTTGATACCTATTTCAAAGCCGATACCACGGCGACCACAATTGACGGCTGGTTTGATACCGGTGATGTGGCGACCATTGATCCTGACGGCTATATGATAATTCGCGATCGCTCAAAGGATATAATCAAATCCGGCGGTGAATGGATTTCCACGGTCGAACTTGAAAACATCGCCATTGCCCACCCCGGGGTTGCCAATGCGGCAGCCATTGCGGCGGCCCATGAAAAATGGGCGGAACGGCCTGTTCTGATTGTAGTTAAAGCCGAGGGGGCAGATCCAACCGAGGATGAGCTTCGCGCCTTTTACGACGGGAAAATCGCCCACTGGCAGGTGCCTGACAAGGTGATTTTTGTAGAGGAACTGCCCATTGGCGGGACTGGAAAAGTGCTGAAAATCAAGCTGCGCGAACAATTCGGCAATGTGTTGATGGATGGGTAATAGAGTTCTTACCCATTTTTCCCGACCCTAGTAACAAGCGGTTCTGTCACCATGGCAGGGCCGCTTTTTGTTGGGCTTGGTAACAAATCCCCGATTAGAATTGCCTGAATTTAGAAGGTCGACGTCACAAGCAAGTGGTTGTTACAAGAACCGCCATCGCGCGCAGCTCAAACTAGCCTGATACGGCAAATACCGTCAGCCATAAGTCTGAACGGTCGCCCGACCCATGTCTGAGGCGCAGGAGCGTTAATAATGACAGTTTAATTCCAACTTACCGAGACCTTGGCGTAATTATTAAAAGGAATATACCGTGCCTGATATTGATTTTACCAACCCGATTTGGGAGCTCGTTGCGAGGTTTGCAATTGATATTGTCGCAATCACCACGCTGATTTTCGGCATGTATTACCGCCGCTACAGCGACAAGGTTCTGGCCACCACCGCGTCGATGTTCAACATCTTTGCGTTCTCGGTACTTACCATTCTTTCCAGTGTCGAATTCAGTATCGCCGCCGGATTTGGCCTGTTTGCAATTCTGGCGCTATTCAGTCTGCGTTCCGAACAGATTGAAAAGATCGAAATCGCCTATTTCTTTGGCGCGATTGCCATTGCAGTGATTTGTTCGGTGCTGGGCACCGGATTGGTCTTTGTCCTGATTATTGTCACCTTTGTGTTGGCCAGCGCCTGGGTGCTGGACCATCCGAAGATCCTGCAATCAGCCAGCAGCGCGAAAATAACACTGGACAGGATTGACCCGCACGCCCTGTCGAACCCCGAAAAAATGCGCGTCGAACTGTCCGAGCGATTGGGCGTCGAGGTGATGAATTTCCAGATTGTCGAACTGAACTACGTCAATGATCTGGCCCGCATCAATATCTTTTACCGTGGATAGGAGCAAGATTATGAACATGTATAACCCCGACCTGAACCTTGACCGGCTGGTTCTCAGCTTTGAGCCAGTCACCCTTGCTCAATTGAGCGCCAAGGCCGGAATGCTGTCCCGCATCGATAATAAATACGTCGTTCGGCGCGATTCGCTGCACCGGGCCATTCCCGATCTGGGCCGGTATTTCGATGTGCTGGATATCGACCACAAACGCGCCTTTACCTATGACACGCGCTATTTCGACGATGCGCAGCGCAGCGCCTATTACGAACACCATCAGGGTCTGCGCAAAGGGTTCAAGGTGCGCATTCGGCGCTATGTCGATGCCGGCCTTTGTTTTCTCGAGGTCAAAGTAAAAGGCAAACGCGGCATGACCGTGAAACACCGCAAAGAACAGGATGCGCACAGCATCGAAACGCTTTCGGATGACGCATACCATTTCGCCCGCTCAACCTACACCGGACATTATGGCAAACCGTTTGAATATGACCTGAAGCGCGTGCTGGATATCCGCTACCGACGGATCACCCTTGTGGCCAAAGACGGCGGCGAACGGATGACAATCGATACCGATCTGCAATTCTGGGCGGCTGAAAAATTCTTTAGCGCCGGCACAGATGTTTTCATTGTTGAAACCAAGTCCCGGCTGGGACGGGGGTATGCCGACAAATGCCTAAGGCAGGTTAATGCACGCCCGACCAAACGGTGCTCTAAATACTGTGTTGGAATGGCCGTGATGGGCGAAGTCAGCCGCTACAACCGCTTTCTGCCGACAATGAAAAAACTGGGGCTTGTGGGCGACAGTGGCGTTTTCGCCGATCGTATCATCCAAATCGCGGCCTAGGGTCGGACTTTGGTCCCAAAGCCGATCAGACAATTGCCGCACAATTACGCGCCCAAGGTCGGTGCCTGAAAACCCCGCCAAACGGAAAATTAGAGTTACGACAAACAAACACAGGAGAAGCAAAATGAAACCGACATTATATCTAGGGGTAACCGCTCAGGCCTTTGGTCTTGTTTCGGCCCCCGCAAAAATGCAGGCTGCCCTATCCTTTCCGAATTTGCCATCAGGGATTGCTGCCGTAGCAGATGTTCTGGACAATTCCTTTGACGTTGCAAGGCGGGGGCGCGGCACGGATGACGGCCCGAACCATATCCGCCGCAGTCGCGGGGCAGATGATGGACCTAACCACATCCGCCGCAGTCGCGGTGCGGATGACGGCCCTAATCATGACCGTCGCGGTCGCGGAGCGGATGATGGCCCCAACCATGACCGCAGAGATGATCATGGCGGCCGGGGCGGCCACAACGGTGGCAGTGGCGACGACAACGGTGGCGGTCATGGTGGCGGCGGTCACGGAGGCGGGCGCGGAGGTCACAATAGTTAGGATCATGACCGCAGAGGGTATTGCCACCTTACCTGTTCTGATCATCAGTTTGTCCCCGACTGATCGAGCATCGTGAACGAGTAAACACCCATAGTTGGCCCATTGACCCGGGCCGAACCCGGCTGATCCAAACCGGGGTTGCCCGCCAAATGGTGGGCAATCCTGCTTTGTCGTCAATATGCCCGACCATCGTCTGATGTTCTGCCTGACAAGGTGTCGTAAGAATAGCACGGGGGAACGCGCATAACGAACCGGAGATCCAAGTGAAATCACGGGTTACAATGGCCAGATTAGGCATCGGGATTGCCGTGTCATTCCTGTATGTGTCAATGCCGATAACTATAATCCAGCATCCGAACGGACAGTATTCCATCGGGCCCGCAACGCTATTGGCCAAAAGCAGCCCCGGAAGCGATGGTGATGGCGGCGGAGATGACGGTAATAGCGGGCATGGTGGAGGTCATGACGATGATGGTGTTGACGACGAAGGCAATGAAATTGGCGATAACAACACAAACAAAGGCAACGGCCCTCGCTCTGGCATCACCAAGATTGAACTGTCCCAAACAGGTGTCGAGGTTCGCTATGCCGATGGCTCAAGCGAGGAGATTAAAAAAGGGCGCTACATTCGCAGATCAACAACAGGTAAAACGGTTGTTTCGCGGCGCGCCACGGGGGCCGATTTTGCACGATTGCGGGCGCGTGCAAACGGCATAAGCATTGACAGCATTCGGCGGTCCAGCAATTCGGGTGAAACTGGTGTGAATGGCGCAACGGTATCGGGCAATAATATTCGGCTGACGTATACCAATGGCTGGAGTGAAGAGATTTCTACCGGTCAATACACTCTGCGGGACCAATACAACCGAATCGTCGTCAGCCGGCCGACAAGCAAATCCGATATCAAAAGGATGCGCCAGATTGCCGGACAATAAGCATCGGGTTATTCCTCTTGCCGCCATGCCTCGTGGGCAATCAGGGCTGCTTCGACCCGGTTGCGGGCATGTAACTTGCCCAGAATTGTGGTCATGTAATGCTTGACGGTCTTTTCCTGCAATCCCAGCTGATCGGCAACTTCCCGGTTGCTTTTGCCCGTGGCGACGTGGCGCAAAATATCTTCTTCACGTTTTGTCAGATCGTCAATCGGGGTTTTCTCGGTCCGTTTGGGGGTTTGCATGATTTTCAGAACCCGTGCCGCAAGTTCCGGAGAAACATGCGCCTCGCCTTTGGCAATACCTGCCAGAATTCGCCGCAATTCTGCCGCCGACACCCCCTTTAAGACATAACCAATCGCCCCCGCCTCCAGGGCGGCCGTGACATCGCCGTCATCTTCGGAAACGGTCAGCATGGCGATGTATTTCGCCGTGCCCGCCCCGGAAATGCGTTTGGCCGCTGTAATACCGTTTCCCGGCATGGATAAATCCAGCAGCGCCACATCGGGGGTGTGCTTTTTAGCCAGAAAGATAGCGTCATCCGCAGATTCTCCGACCCCGACCACTTCAAATTCACCGGTTTCTTCGATGCTCTGCACCAGCCCGTCACGAAAGATCGGGTGGTCATCTGCCAGTATCAAACGAATTGTCATGTCACATTCTCCACATTTGCAAGCGTCAGACACATAGTTGTGCCCTTGCCATGCTTGCTGGTGATTGCCAGATTGCCGCCAATACTGTGGGCGCGGTCAAGAAGACCCAGCAAGCCTTGCCCGCCGTCACTTCTGAGCTTAAGGGATGTTTCCGCGTCAAACCCCGTGCCGTGATCCCGAACCGAAATCGTAATTGCATCAAAACCGGCTTCAACCTTGACAGACGCCTGTTCGACGCCTGCATGGCGCGCAACATTTGAAAGCGTCTCTTGCAAAAAACGGTAAACGCATAATTTCTGTGTGTAATCCATGGAAAAAGGCTCTTTTCCAACAAAGGACAATGCGATCTCCATATCGGTTTGATGCTCGTGATCATCGACAGCGCGGGTCACAAGTGTGTGCAAATCCAGCGCATCAAGGTCGGGCAGGGCAAGGCCGCGTGAAATGGCCCGTATTTCGCTTAACGCCTTGTCCAGTGATTTTCGCACCTCATGTGCATCCGGATTCTTGGCATCCTGATCCGGAAGGGCACCGTCCAGCCGCAGCGCTGCCAATGCCAGATACTGGGCCGGCCCGTCATGCAAATCCGACCCGATCCGCCGGATCGTCCGTTCTGTCTGGGCCGTGGCCCGGGACGAGGCAGAAACCGCCCGCCTGCGCAAAGTCAGGTTTTGTTGCGAAACAGCGCGGGTTTCTTCCAGCTGCTGCTCCAATTGTTTGCGTTGATCGCGAATGGTGCGCCCGCCAGTCAGGACAATCCCAAACAGCAACACCCCGCTGGCAAGGAAAGTCGAACCAACCACAAGCCAGCTTTTGCGGCGGGCATCGGAAATATCCCTGTCCAGAACCTCGGCACGTTCGTAAAATTCTGCCACCGCGATCACCTGACCGGTCCAGACCTCCCTGATCGGGCTGTAAACCTCTAGCAACGGAATTCCAAGCGCGGCTTCGGCCTGATCCTCAAGGTCGTTCAGGTTCTCGTAAGATGCAGCAATACGCCCCGACCATGCCAGTTTCAAATCATCCGACGGCTCGAAAACCTTGCCGATCAGCGCGGGGTCGGATGCGTGGACAACCAACCCACCCGGTTTCCATATTTTATAGGAAACCACGCGTTCACCCAGCGATGTGCCCTCGAAAATTTCGGTCAATGCACGTTCGGCAGGATCTGACAGCCTATCACTTCGGGCCAGATCCTGACTGAGTGGGGATACGAAGCTTTCCATGAACAGGGCCGCGGAGGTGGCCGAATTCTGCACCACCGCTTGTTCGATCCGGGATGAAACCCAGAAGCCGACGATCAACATAGCGGCAATCATAACAACAGCCCCTGCCAATAGAAATTGGCCAGGCAAGGTTAGTCGCTTCCAGTTCAAATCGCGCGTTTTCAGGTCCATTCCGGCAAGTCTAGCACGGAAATATGCCAAAACCACAGACTTTGGTCCGGCCTTGCGGTTGCCATTTATCCAATGATGAATAGCAACCTGGCCACCAAGGTATCAGCTTTTAGCGGTTAACGCGGTTCGGTCATTGGTTCATAATTGACCATTCAGCGTCTTCCCAATGTGCCATTCAGACCATGCGCGGATGTGGCCGGTAATACGCTAAATCTAAACGTAAACCACCGAACCATCATCATAGGTAATGCGTGTGGAAATCAAATTCCCACCAGCATCGTAATCTTTCAGGATTTCGTCCCAGGCAGCCGTATTATCAACATCAAAGTTGGTGTCCCAACGCGTCCCGTCATCATTCACAGTGCTGCGGAAGTACACCCCACCTGTCGCATTGAATGCTTGCATAACACTGGCCCAGCTGCCGGTATTATTGACATCGAAATTGGTATCGAAATGCGTGCCGTCATCATTGGTAGTGCGACGGAAATAAAGCTGACCTGCGCTATCAAAATTTTGCAGGATTTCTGCCCAGCTACTTGTGTTATCTATATCGAAGTTACGGATCGTCCGCGTTCCGCTATCGTTGGCGGTATCCACATAATCAATACCGCCCGTGGCTGTATAACCAGTCAGCTGTGATACCCAAGTGGCCGTATCATTCACATCGACAACAAGCTCGAATTTGGTGCCATCATCATTGATCGTACGACGGAAATACAGATCACCAGTGGCTGTATACTGCTGAAGAACGGATGTATATGTGCCCGTATTATCAGCATCAATATTTGTCACGAATGATGTGCCATTATCATTTGTGACATTGCGATAATACAATTGACCCGCTGTATTGTAATTCTGAACAATTGTCGTCCAGGTTTCAACGGCTGCAGGATCATAGTTTGTTACTGTTCGCGTGCCAGTATCATTCGCGGCATCGGTATAGGTAAGCTGGCCAGATGCATTATACCCTTGCAACAGGGACGTCCACGTCTGGGCATTGGCCGCATCCAGATACTTGTCGAAACGGGTGCCATCATCATTCATCGTTTGCACGAATGACTGGGCACCCGTAGATGTGTGACGCGTTTCAATTGATACCCAGCTATATGCGCTGGCGGAATCGTAAATTACCTTCGCGTCGGTTCCATCATCAAAATATGTATCTTTGGCCGTCATCACGCCAGCAGCATTCAGGTAGGTGTGGATTGAAGTATAGGATGATGTATTTCCAAGATCATATTCGGACACAATAGTACGCCCGTTCAGATCGGTTTCTGCATTGATCACCCATAAAGTATCAAGCGCGCCGTTGGTCACTGTAATTGAACCATCAAGTGTCACATTGTTACCCGACACAACCAAATTCGGCAGTGTCATTGTCCCCTTCAGAACAATGGTATCGGATGTGGCTTTGTCAGCACCCGATGTATAATCGGTTATTGTATCCGACCCGGCTTCGCCAGAATTGAAAACAAAAACATCATAACCGGCACCACCCGTCAGGATATCGGACCCAACACCACCTTCAAGCGTATCATTGCCACCCATCCCGTTCAGTGTGTCATTCCCGGCCATGCCCTTGATGACATTGGCTACATCGTTGCCGGTGACATTGTCATTTCCACTGCCCATGGTGGCATTTTCAATCACGGTTCCGCGCGCGATAGCCCAGTTGCCGATAAGTCCATCAATGTCCGAATACGTTTCAGCGTTCATATCCAGCCGGTTGCTGACAGTGCTGAATGTAAGGTCGATCAGATCGTTCCCACCCTGATCATAAATGGTCAAAGCCAGTGGATAATAGGTCTTAACATCAACGGTTGAACCGCTGTCGATCGCATTAAACAAAACGCCAAGATAACCTGTCAGGTTTGTTCCGGTTCCCCAAACTGTATCGCCAGCTGTTGTGCCGCTCGCACCAGGGGCGCCATACAGGTTCTGGATAGCAATAATGTCGGCCATCATCGCGGTGGTCACGAACCCAAAACTAGCAGAAATTGTCGTATTTTCGGTTTGGCTAAAATACGACATGACAGATTCCTGCCAGCTGTCGTTTGAATAGACATTATCAATGCCATAGGTCGCCGAACCATTATAGTCACCCTGATGGCCCAATCCCAAAGCATGGCCGATTTCGTGGATATATGTCTGAAACCCGTATCCCCCGAGCTTCCCCTCGCTAACATCATCCCAGCTGTCTGGAATATTAACAGTCGAGGAAATTATAGTGTTTCCACTGATCGTAGAATAGGAATACGCACCGCTAGTGTCAGAGCTTACAAATGTAATTTTTGCGCCGCTCGTAACTTCGGTGAAAACAATATTTGCAACATTTGACCATGCTTCAAGAGCCGCCCGGGCAAGCTTGAGGGCCGCTGGACTTAAGCCCATGAGATTAACAGTGATGACATTGCTCGCCGTGGTATTAAAGCTGCGCTCATAACCGACGCCACCCCAAGCACCGCTCGTCAGGTAACCCGCAAGCACATCATTTGAAGCATATGGCTTCGGTGCGTAATTTATCACTGTTTGATCGAACTGCGATGCTTTCAAAGATTGGCCTGTGATACTCATATTGTCAGCTCTCCGTTAACTGATTTATTACTATTCCACCTTAGATGGTTCATCCTATAAGTGCTCGTTAATCAATTGGCAATTCACTGACTCGCACTAGGTCCGCCAAGAACCTATTAAACATCTGTGGCGAGACTATGGCATCCATAACAGCCATTTCAATCTCGGGTCCACGCGTCAATTCGCCCCCCGATTTCCGCCACTCGGTGTATGCTTTAAGACTGTGTTTTTCGTCGGCAGTAACTCTTAATGCGATCAAAATGTCATTTTGCCCGATTTCACCAGTATCCGACACTATCGATCGATCTGGCGCGGCCTCTTTCAAGACCTGCTCCATTGCACCACACAGCTTTTGCCGATTTGGCGTCTGGTCAGGGCAAGACAAAATAATCCGGTTTGACGGGGTTATTTCCGGTGTACTGCTCATAGCAACTGTTCCTTGTGTTAAACCGATTTGGAGCGATGCAAATACGGCTAGTCCCAAAATCTTCCGGGCCATTGTCAGCTCCTTTTTTTTACATTCCCGCATCTTTTATTTCGCAATCGATCCAGGCAAACACTCTATCTCTGCAATCAACCGTATCTGGTTTCCATCTACAACCCCATGTCCATCCATTAGGAACATGCAAGCCCTATATGACCTCGTCTACATCATCATACCTTCAGATATTCATTGGATTTGGTATTTATAGGAACCCGCTTGAATGGGCCACCTAAGCACAATACTGCCTTTGCAATCCGGCAAGACACCGCTTAAATGCTCATTTGGGCCGGCAAGAAAAGCAGATGTTGAATTCTGTATCTTTCATGGCGACCTTTGTATCAATTGCGGCCGTCCGGATCCTGTTATCAGGGACGACATACGTAACAGAGTAAAGAGGGTATTACGAAAAATGAAATCTGTCGTTGACCGACTGCTGGCTTTACTCTTACTCGGCCCTGCGGTGTTTCTTTGCGTACCCGCAATGGTCGCAATCCGTATTGAAAGTCGTGGCAATCCATTATTTCTACAAACCCGTGTCGGACGAAATCAAAAACCGTTCACTCTGTTTAAACTGCGAACAATGGCCCAGGGAACAGGCGACAGAGGCAGCCACGAAGTATCTGCTGCGCAGGTCACCAGAATTGGGCAGCTATTACGGCGGACCAAAATCGATGAGCTTCCCCAGATCATCAATGTGCTGATCGGGAACATGAGCTTCGTCGGCCCAAGACCCTGCTTGCCAAATCAATCTGAATTGATCGCCGAGCGGGAAGCAAAGAATGTGTTTTCCGTCCTGCCGGGGATCACCGGCCCTGCCCAATTGTCAGGAATAGACATGTCGACCCCGCGCGAACTGGCAAAAGCTGATGCTGCATATATTTCAGAACGGTCACTGCGAATGGATCTCCGCCTGATTTGGCAGACTGCCACAGGTGGCGGCCGGGGTGACGCTGTAAAATCGTAGATGTAATTCAGGACAATAATACCACCGAATGCGCCCTGAAGCCCGTTCCATCAGACGTAAACAACAGATGTTCGCAGGCTAACAATATAGCGGCAATTCCATGGCCATCACCTTTGACCTGATAAAAACCGCCAAGCTGAACAAGGTCGATCCGCAGGCGTGGCTCACATGGGTTTTGGAACGTATCGCCGACCACAAAATCAACCGGCTGAACGAGCTGATGCCGTGGAATTATAGTCCGGAGGAGTAGGCGGCGGACGCTTACACCACATGATGGAAGGTAAGGAATTCCTTGCTATCCATAGAGGATCGGGGGGGGGTAAACTGGGATTTGGGGAGAAGTGTTGTGAATGGTAACTGTTGGAAGTTGGGCAGAGGAAAGCGGATACTGCTGTCTATTGTTGTTACCGCGTTGATTAATGCGGTTTGCATCTGGCCAATCAATGCGAATGCCGGCGAAGTAATTGCGAAAGCGCACTCATTTGAAGTACCCGTTTCAAGCCTGAACACTGAAGCAAGCCCCATTTATTATCACGGCCTGCCGCTTAATGCGGATCATCCAAGTATGGGATACTCGGATGGTCAGGAAGCTATGGCAACGGCTGAAAAGTTTCCGGATGTGCTGAATTGCCTGTTGTTTAAGCCGGAAGATGAAACCGTTTCGCTTGTGCGTCTGAATCCCAAGCGTATTGAGACAATTGTCGATTTCGAAATTTGCCTGCAGAGAGTTGGCAATGAGCTTGGAGAGCTTTCGAAAGTGGAGCCTTGGTTGCACGCGATTGGCTTTAGCCGAGCTGGAGAACGGCCCACCAATTTCTGGCTGTCAGCGAATAGACTTGGAGTAAACGCTGAGGATGTGGTCGTCTTTTATGCACAATGGAGGAATGGGGATTCGTTTATTGGGCGATCCTATCCATTGAATTTCTGGAACAACTGGTCGACTAATTTCTTGGCCAAAAATATGGATTTGACGCTTGTCGTTCGTCGGAGAGATTTGCGAGTGATTAGCGTTAATGCTGTGATGATTTATTTGTAGATGGTATTGGGAGAGAATCAAGGCTACCCAGCCGCTAAGCACGAATACAATTATAGCATTGATTCAGGGCAGAAGATCTTCGATGGATTTGGCCTTGCGCAAATAGGGCCGCAGGATTGTGGACGTGAACCGTACTTTCTCTGGTTCACCGCCACGGTCCCGCACCCGGGGGACCTTGACCGGCACAGCGCCGATCCCGGTTATTACCTCACGTTCCGGCAAGTAGCCGTGGCGCACCAGACGCGCGCAGCCGTCCTTCGTTCGCTCGGATGCATAGGCCTCGAGCAAAACCGAAAGTTCAGCTTCGACAGCTTGCTCTATCAGGCGCTGCGCACCGGATCGCAGAATGTCCGTCAATGGATCAGGTGAAAATCCTTGTGGATCGGTCAATCGGGTAATGGTATCTCTCGTCATGTGGCATATCCTTTTCTCTCCGAGAACTGCGGCGCGTGAACAACGCCATGATATGCCGCCCTTTCGGGCCGTCACCAACTTTTGGCTATAACTCCTGCTCCCCGCCCATGAAGTCGATCCTGCATGTCCGCTTTGGGGCTAAGAGTTGCCGTTGGGCGCTCTACACGCCAAGGTCGGCTCTGTGCCGTTTCTGTCATTTTTCCATTTTCCGCGGTTGCGTCCTTTCCGCCACAGTTTGAGTTTTACTCGTTTGCTTCCACAGTGCTTCCAGCGCGGAATCCCGAACGCAGGAATCCCCGCAGGCGTTGCGTAAGTTATTGATGTTATGTGTATTTTTTGGTTGCGGGAGTAGGATTTGAACCTACGACCTTCAGGTTATGAGCCTGACGAGCTACCGGGCTGCTCCATCCCGCGCCAAAAGCGCTTTCCCGGAGGGGGTAGAATGTATCCGGGAAGCATCGTTAGAGAGATACCTCGCGCATTTGCATGGCAAATTTGCGAACTTGCACTTCTTACTAGGTTTGGCGGTGACCTACTCTCCCACGCCTTAAGACGCAGTACCATTGGCGCAACAGTGCTTAACTGCCGAGTTCGGGATGGGATCGGGTGTTTCACTTGTGCTATGACCACCAAACCGAGAAAGAAGTGCAAACATCAGTGCGGTTTTGGCCGCAACTCTCCTGATCGTGTATTTTGTAGTGTGTAGTATGCTTTGTTCCAGCAAAGTCTTTCTATTACTGGATCAAATCAAGCCTATCGAGCAATTAGTACCAGTCAACTGAACGCATTGCTGCGCTTACATCTCTGGCCTATCGACGAAGTGGTCTACTTCGGCTCTCAGGGATACCTTGTTTTGAGGGGGGCTTCCCGCTTAGATGCCTTCAGCGGTTATCCTGTCCGTTCATAGCTACCCAGCACTGCCATTGGCATGACAACTGGTCCACCAGTGGAACGTTCACCCCGGTCCTCTCGTACTAGGGGCAACTCCTCTCAAGTATCCTACACCCACGGCAGATAGGGACCGAACTGTCTCACGACGTTCTAAACCCAGCTCACGTACCTCTTTAAACGGCGAACAGCCGTACCCTTGGGACCTGCTCCAGCCCCAGGATGAGATGAGCCGACATCGAGGTGCCAAACGGTGCCGTCGATATGGACTCTTGGGCACCATCAGCCTGTTATCCCCGGCGTACCTTTTATCCGTTGAGCGATGGCCCTTCCACTCGGGACCACCGGATCACTATGGCCGTCTTTCGACTCTGCTCGACGTGTCAGTCTCGCAGTCAGGCTGGCTTCTGCCATTGCACTCAACGACCGATTTCCGACCGGTCTGAGCCAACCTTCGCGCGCCTCCGTTACTCTTTGGGAGGCGACCGCCCCAGTCAAACTACCCGCCACACAGGGTCCCGGATCCGGATAACGGACCGCGGTTAGACATCAAGCAAAGCAAGGGTGGTATCTCAAGGGAGGCTCCCTCAGAACTGGCGTCCTGAGTTCAAAGCCCACCACCTATCCTGCACATGCTTGGCCTGATGCCAGTGTGAAGCTGTAGTAAAGGTGCACGGGGTCTTTCCGTCTAACCGCGGGAAACCTGCATCTTGACAGGTATTTCAATTTCGCTGAGTCCACATTCGAGACAGCGGGGAAGTCGTTACGCCATTCGTGCAGGTCGGAACTTACCCGACAAGGAATTTCGCTACCTTAGGACCGTTATAGTTACGGCCGCCGTTTACCTGGGCTTCAATTCGGAGCTTGCACTCCTCCTTTTAACCTTCAGGCACCGGGCAGGCGTCAGACCCTATACGTCGTCTTGCGACTTCGCAGAGCCCTGTGTTTTTAGTAAACAGTCGCCACCCCCTGGTTTGTGCCCCCGAACAAGACTTGCGTCCTGCCCGGGCCTCCTTCTCGCGAACTTACGGAGGTATTTTGCCGAGTTCCTTAAATGTGGTTCTCTCAAGCGCCTTGGTATTCTCTACCTATCCACCTGTGTCGGTTTAGGGTACGATCTAGCGGAGGGCTATTTCCAGGAACCCCTTAGCAGCCCATTCAATCCGATAAGGATGAACTACGTCTGGGATCCGTCACATCCTCCTGGCCCAGGAATATTAACCTGGTTCCCATCGACTACGCCTTTCGGCCTCGCCTTAGGGGTCGGCTTACCCTGCTCAGATTAGCTTTAAGCAGGAACCCTTGGATTTTCGGCGAGAGGGTCTCTCACCCTCTTTGTCGCTACTCATGTCATCATTCTCACTTCTGATCACTCCACCGGATCGCTCACGCGCCGGCTTCACAGTAAACTCCGAGCCTTCGTAATACCCTCCCATATTTCAGGGTGGCATTAAAAAGGCGTGGAGTTATATCACAGAACGCTCTGCTACCATGCAATAAATGCATCCTAAGCTTCGGCTCATGGCTTGAGCCCCGGTACATTTTCGCCGCAGGACAACTTAAATTAGACCAGTGAGCTGTTACGCTATCTTTAAAAGATGGCTGCTTCTAAGCCAACTTCCTGGTTGTTTTGGTCGTCCCACCTGCTTTACCACTTAGCCATGAATTAGGGGCCTTAGCTGTAGGTCAGGGTTGTTTCCCTTTCCACTACGGACGTTAGCACCCGCAGTGTGTCTGCCGTATATTACTTCTCGGTATTCGGAGTTTGGTTAGGATCAGTAAGACTGTAGGTCCCCATTACCCATCCAGTGCTCTACCCCC